>CAYNRD010000256.1:0-4158 GCA_964399515.1 uncultured Mycobacteriaceae bacterium
ACGGGTGATCGACAAGCCGCCCTCGGCCTAACTCCGCCCCGACCAGAAGGACGAGGACAGCCTGCCGCCCTACGACACCCTGGACGCGATCCTGCTGGGCCTGGTCGAGCGGGAACGCTCGGTCGAGGAGCTGTGCGCCGAGGGCCATGACGCGGAAACCGTCAACCGGGTCTGGCGTCTGCTGGACCGGGCGGAATATAAGCGGCGTCAGGCGCCGCCGGGGGTGAAGATCACCGCCAAGGCCTTCGGCCGCGACCGCCGCTATCCGATCACCAACCGGTTCGTCAGTCTGTTGTAGCGGGCTTGCGCCCGGCCCCACGGGACTTCCATGTCGATCACCGTCCGTTTCGCGCCCAGCCCCACCGGGCTCTTGCATGTGGGCAATGTCCGCACCGCCCTGGTCTGCTGGCTGGATGCCCGCAAGTCCCAGGGTCAGTTCCTGCTGCGCATCGACGATACCGACCAGGAACGGTCGGAAGAGCGCTTTGTCGAGGCGATCCGGCGGGACCTCACCTGGCTGGGGCTTGACTGGGACCGGTTCGAACGGCAGTCGGACCGCACCGCCCAGTATGACGCCGCCATCGACCGGCTGAAGGGGGACGGGCGGCTGTATGCCTGCTACGAGACACCCGAGGAACTGGGCCTGAAGCGCAAGAGCCAGCTGAACCGGGGCCTGCCGCCGATCTATGACCGGGCGGCCCTGGCCCTGACCGACGCCCAGAAGCAGGACTTCGAGGCCCAGGGCCGGCGGCCCCATTGGCGGTTCAAGCTGGAGCACGCGCCGATCGCCTGGGACGATCTGGTCCGGGGCGCGGTCAGCTTCCAGGGCGCTGATCTGTCCGATCCCGTGCTGATCCGGGAGGATGGCCGGCCGCTCTATCACCTGTGTTCGGTCCTGGACGATATCGACTTCGGGGTTAGCCATGTGGTGCGCGGCGAAGACCACGTCGCCAATACCGCGGCCCATGTCCAGATGTTCGAGGCGCTGGGGGCCACGCCGCCCCGCTTCGCCCATCTGGCCCTGATCGCCGACGCCGAGGGCAAGGGCCTGTCCAAGCGCCTGGGCAGCCTGTCGATCCAATCCCTGCGGGAGGATAGCGGGCTGGAGCCCATGGCGATCGTCAGCCTGCTGGCGCGCCTGGGCACGTCGGACCCGATCGAGCCGTTGTTGGATCTGGCCCCCCTGGTCGACAGCTTCGACTACGCCAAGTTCGCCCGCGCCACGCCCCGCTTCGATGAGGAGGAGTTGGGCCGGCTGAACGCCCGCATCCTGCACGGCCTGCCCTATGGGCGGGTGGCGGACCGGCTGGGCGCCGGCATCGACGAGCCGATCTGGTTGGCCGTGCGCGCCAATCTGTCCCGCCTGTCCGAAGCCCGGGATTGGGCGCGGGTGGTGTCCGAGCCCATGGCACCGGTGATCGCCGAGGAGGATCGCGACTTTTTGGCCCAAGCGGCCGCCGTGTTGCCCGAGGAGCCCTGGGACCGGGACACCTGGGGCCGATGGACGGGTGCCGTGAAACAGGCGTCCGGCCGCAAGGGCAAGCGCCTGTTCATGCCCCTGCGCCGGGCCTTGACCGGCCGCGATCACGGCCCGGAGCTGGCGGATTTGTTGCCCTTGCTTGGCCGGGCCCGGGTCACGGGAAGGTTGAACGGTACCCTTGCTTGAGCTATGGGAATTTTGTTTCGGGTTTCATAGGAATGACCGACCGCACGGCCGGTCGGCCCGCGCGGTTGCGGAGGACCTCGCCCCGGGGCGGGCCCGCCAGGATCGCCGGCATGGCCGACTTGCCCCTTTTGTCCCTTTCCTCGAACCCGAATCCGGCGGCGTGGTCGGTTGCGGCCCCGGGTCCTTCCGGGGTTCGGGTGCGCCCGTCGCTCCATCCATCGACGCGGTGTCCGAACAGGCCGGTCCGGCCCTTGGGGTGTCGCGCGGGCACGGGGATGAAGGGGGCCGTCCGGTCCCGGTCCCGGCCCGATGAACGCGTGTGTTTGATGTTTCGCCGGGGCGACATCCGACCCCCTCGCATCGCTTGGGTCGACCGTGATCGGCGCAGAGGATTTTGACCATAACCCACTGGGAACGTTGCAAAAGCCGATTGGTCGGCACCCAATGACAAGCCCTGCGGCCCGTTCCCAGCCATCAGACTGGACCCATGATGACGACTGAGACCCAGATCCCGATCGACGACACCCAGCCCGCCGAGGCGCCGGCGGCGGCACCCGCGGCCGCGCAGGAGACGGGCAACGGCCCCGATGGAGCCCCGAGCGCGGCCCCCGAACCCGAAGCGGCGGCCGAACCCGTGGCCGAAACCGCCGAAGGGGCCGCCCCGGACGACCAGGCGGCGGCAGCCGAGCCGGACAGCCCGGCGCCGGACACCCCCGCGCCGGGCACGTCTGCGGCGGACACCCAAGCCGCGGACAGCCCGACCGCCGACGTGCCGAAGGCCGCCCCGCAGCCGGCGTCGGTGTTCATCGACCTGGACAATTTGAGCGGCGGCGACGGCTTCGATCTGGCCGCCGTCATGGACGCGATCGCCCAGCGGGTGGCCCCCGAGGGCCGGCGGGCCTATGCCGATTGGGGCCGGTACAAGGCGCTGGTCGGCCGCTTTGACGAGTTGGGCTTCGAGCGGGTGCAGGTGGCCAGCTCCGACCGGTCCCGGACGGCGCTTGGCATCCGATTGGCCACCGATGTGACCGAAGCCGTGCTGCTGGCGCAGGATGGCCCGAAATCGGTGGTGCTGGTCACGGGCGATGGCGATTTCGCGCCGCTGGCGGCGTTGTTGCGGTCCCGCGGCGTGACGGTGACGGTAATCGGCCGGCGCCTGCGCCTGGGCGAGGCCCTGCGCGAGGCGGCCGATCAGGTGGTCGATTACGAGGGGATCACCGGCACCGAGCCCGAACCCGAGGACCGGCGCCAACGGCGCGACCGCAAGCCGCGCAGCACGGCACCCTTGGTCATGGAAGACCCGCGCGAGGGCGGCCAGGCCGGGGATGACGACGATGGCGTGTTCGAGCGCGGCGGCGAGGACCGCAAGCGGCGGGAGATCGAAGCCACCAAGACCATGGAGGAGGCCAATGACCTGATCGCCCTGCTGGTCGCCCGCCACGGCAAGGGGCGCCGGCTGCCCGGCAACCGCCTGCTGGGCTCCCTCTCCCGCCTGGTGCCCGATTTCACCTTGGAGGATTACGGCGTCGAGACGGTCACCGCCTTTGTCAAGCGGCACCCGCTGCTGCGCCGGGTGCCAGAGCGGGGGCGCAATTTCGACGTCCAGCTGCCGCGCAAGATCGGCTTGCCGCCAATCCTATCCGACGACATTCCCATCGGTGATGTCGAGGCGCGCCTGAAGGAGGGCAGCACCGGCTATCTGGGCCATGACCGACAGGCCGAGGTGCTGGAGGCGCTGTTCGAGGCATTCGAGGACAACCCGGACGGCATGCTGCGCCGGGACGCCATCGCCACCGCGTCGGCCAAGCTGGGCGGCGACGCCGAGGAAGACGCGACGAAGGTCGAGCGGCTGTTCTGGTACGCCAAGGTCTACAATGTCGATGACCAGTCGGGCGACGATGCCTTGGGCTGGCGCGTCTCGGTCAAGGAGCGGTTCCGGGATTTCGGCGAGTTGGAATTCGCCCATGACTGCCGGTTGATCGGCACCGCCATCGCCGAGGGCATCTGCCTGGAGCCGGGGCGCTGGGCGCAGATCCTGTTCGGCGACGCGACCGAGGAGGATGTCGGCGCCTGCACCGAGGTGCTGGAGGAGTTGGGCTTCGACCTGTCCGTCGAGGCGCGCAAGACCGCGACCCTTCCCGATGTCCGGCCCATGGAGGAGGAAATCCGCCAGAGCCGGGGCGGCCGGCCCGATCGCAACGGGCGGGGCGACCGCAACGGCCGAGGTGACCGAAACGACCGCAACGGCCGTGGGCACAAGGGCGGCCGCGGCGATCGCGACCGCGATCGCGGACCGCGCTCGTACCAGGCCGACGAGACCGACCAGGCCGAGGACACCGCCGATGCCGGCAATGACGGTCAAGACGCGGACCGGGCGGATCCCGCGCCCCCCCAGGCTGGGCCTGCCGCCACCCAGGCCGAGCCGATCGCCGCCGAGCCTGCCGAGCCCCCCGCACCCGTGGAGCCGGCCGCGCCTGCCGAGCCGCCCGCCC
>CAYNRD010000257.1:0-4137 GCA_964399515.1 uncultured Mycobacteriaceae bacterium
AGCGAGAACTTCCGCCCCCTCCGGCAGGAGCTGGAGGCCAAGGGCTACGGCTTTGAGACCGACACCGACACCGAGGCGGTGGTGCGGCTGATCCATGACGGGCTGGACCGGCAACTGCCGCCCACCGAGGCGGCGCGCCAGGCGCTCGGCCGGCTGGAGGGGGCGTTCGCCCTGGCGATCATCTTCACGGGCGAGCATGACCTGATGATCGGCGCCCGGCGCGGCCCGCCCCTGGCGGTGGGCTTCGGCGATGCCGAGCACGCGGGGGAGATGTATCTGGGGTCGGACGCGCTTGGACTGGCCAGCCTGACCGACCGCATCGCCAATCTGGAGGATGGCGATTGGGAGGCGGTGCGCCGGTCCGGCCCGGTGATCCGGGATCTGGACGGCGCCCCGGTCGATCGGCCGGTGGTGCGTACCGCCGCGTCCGGTGCCTTGATCGGCAAGGCCGGCCACCGGCACTTCATGGCCAAGGAAATCCATGAGCAGCCGGCCGTCATCGGCGACACCCTGCGCCGGCACGTCAACCCCCAGGACCGCACCGTCACCCTGCCGGACCTGCCGTTCGACTGGCGGGACGTGGACCGGGTCTCCGTGGTTGCCTGCGGCACGGCCAGCTACGCCGGGCATGTGGGCAAGTACTGGCTGGAAGGCCTGGCCCGGCTGCCGGTGGATTTGGATGTGGCCTCGGAATTCCGCTACCGCCAGGCACCGCTCAAGCCCGGCAATGTGGCGATCTTCGTCTCCCAATCGGGGGAGACGGCGGACACGCTGGCCGCCCTGCGCTACGCCAAGGACCAGGGCCAGCACATCCTGGGCGTGGTCAACGTGCCGGAAAGCACCATCGCCCGGGAAAGCCATGTGGTGCTGCAGACCCTGGCCGGCCCCGAAATCGGCGTGGCCAGCACCAAGGCCTTCACCACCCAGCTGACCGTGCTGGCCTGCCTGGCGATCACCGCCGGCCGGGCGCGCGGCACCCTGGAGGCGGAGGCGGCCTCGCGGCTGGTCACCGCGCTGACCGAGGTGCCGTCGACGGTGGCCGAGATCCTGCGCGGGGAGGCCGCGATCGAGGCCCTGGCGAGGGGCACGGTCGCCGAGGCCAGGGATGTCCTGTATCTGGGCCGGGGTGCCGCCTTTCCCCTGGCCCTGGAAGGCGCCTTGAAGCTGAAGGAGATCAGCTACATCCACGCCGAGGGCTATGCCGCGGGGGAGATGAAGCACGGCCCCATAGCGCTGATCGACGAGGCGGTGCCGGTCGTGGTCCTGGCGCCCCGGGACGGGGTGTTCGACAAGACCGTCTCCAACGTGCAAGAGGTGATGGCGCGCGGCGGCAAGGTGTTGTTCTTCTCGGACACGGGCGGGATCGACGCCCTGGGGCCTGGCCCCCACGCCACCGTGGCCTTGCCGGCCGCCGACCCGTTCGTGGCGCCAATCCTGTACGCGATCCCGGTGCAGTTGCTGGCCTATCACACCGCCGTCGCCAAGGGCACGGATGTGGACCAGCCGCGAAACCTGGCGAAATCGGTGACCGTGGAATAGGGGCGACCGGTGCGGGCAAGCGGCTTGGACAGGCCGGGTCGACCCCGCCCTTGGGGCCGCGATGACTGAATACGCGGTCTTGCGGCGCGCCGAGGCGGCCTTGAGCGCGGGCCGCATCGCCGACGCGGAACGGGAGGCCCGCGCGGCCCTGGACCTGGCACCCAAGAACCCGATCTGCTGGGCATTCTGGTGCCTGGTCCGGGACCGGATGGGCGACCACCCCGGCGCGCTCACCGCCCGGGACCACGCCCTGTCCCTGGCCCAGGGTGCCGATGCCCAGACTCAGGGGCAGGTATGCGCGGTGTTGCTGCGCCTGGGCACCCAGGCCATGGCGGCGCGGGCGTGGGGCCATGCCCGGGATTACCTGGATGGCGTCCTGCGCCTGGACCCGGCCCATCTTGAGGCGCGGGCGCGCCGGGGGGCCGCGGCATCCCGCATGGGCGCCTTCGAGGCGGCGTTGGCCGATTTCGAAGCCGCCCTCACCCATGCGCCGGGCAGCGCCGATCTGGCGGCGCGCCGGGCCGGCGCCCTGGTCGATTTGGGCCGGTTGGATGACGCGGACCGCGCCTTGGCCGCGATCGGGGCGCCCACCCCGGCGGCGGTGTCCGCCTGGCACCGTCTGGCCGTGGCCCGGCTTGGGGCCGGGTCCTTTCGCGGCGCGCTGGGCATCGCCGAACGGCTGCAGGCGCACCATCCCGGGGATGTTCGGTTTCTGCATGTCGGTGCCGCCGCCCATGCCCGCGCCGGGGCTTGGGGCCAGGCCGAGGCCTGGTATCGCCGGGCACTGTCCGCGGCCCCCGCCGACACGACGATCAAGCGCCAACTGATCGCCGTGTTGCATGAACAGGGCCGCCTGGACGCGGCGCGGCCCCTGCTGCGGGAGTGTCTGCGCGATCGCCCGGTGCCGGCCGAAAGTCTTGAGGCGGTCGGGGATCACCGCCTTCTGGCCGGCAAGCCCCGTGGGGCGCGGCTGTGGCTGAAGCGGGCGTTGGCTCGGGATCCCGGGCGGGCCGAGGCCATGCTGGCGTTGGCCCGGGAGCGGTTCCAGCGCGGCCTGGAGGGGCTTGGCCTGGAGTTGGTGCTGGCGGTCCTTGACCGGCGGCCGGATCTGGACGCGGCTTGGCCGCTGCTGGAATTCGCCGTCGAGACCCTGCGCGGTCCGGATGTTCGGCCGGACCTGTATGATCACATCCGCGCCGGGGTGGACGCGGGGCGCCTGTCACCGTCGGCGGTGCTGAGACCCGCGCTGGATTTGATCCGGGCTCGCCCGGCCGACCGAGGCACCGCCGGGGCCGATGCGGACGCGGCACCCGGATGGATCCGTGATCCGCTGCTGCTTGCCTTGATGACCCGTGTGGTGATTTCCGATCCGGCGTTCGAGCGGGAGGTCACGCGGTGCCGGCGCGCCCTGCTAAGCGCCGCGCTGGACGGGGCCGGCCCCGCCTTGGCCGACTGGCCGCTCGAGGTCCTGTCCGCGTTGGCGATCCAGTGCTTCCTGACCGAGTTCGTCTACGATCTCGACCCCGAGGAGGGCACGGCGCTGGATCAGCTGCGCCGGCGTGTCGCCGCCCGTCTGGCCGGCGGCGATGCCGGCCCGGCGCCGGCGCTGGCGGCGTCCGTCTTGGTTCTGGCCTGCTATGGCCCGCTGTTGGACACCGGCTTCGCGCCGGAGCTGGCCCGGCGGGACTGGCCGGCGCCGGTCGATGCGGTGATCACCATACAGATCCGGGAGCCGGAGGCGGAGCGTGCCCTCCGCCCCCGCATTTCCCGCCTGACCGCGATCGATGACGCCGTGTCCCGGGCCGTGCGCGCAGGCTATGAAGACAACCCCTATCCCCGCTGGCGGACAGCACCCGTGGCGCCGCCGCCGGTGTCGCCGCGGGCGCATGTCGAAAGGCACTTTCCCCACGCGCCGGTGCTGGAGCCGACGCCGGCTCATGGGCGTCACAGGGCCCTGGTCGCCGGCTGCGGGACCGGCTGGCACGCGATCCTGACCGCCCGGCACCTGGCCGAAACGGACGTGACCGCCATCGATGTCAGCCTGGCCAGCCTGGCCTATGCCCGGCGGGCCACCGAAGCGCTTGGCCTCTCGAACCTGACCTATGCCCAGGCCGACATCCTGCGCATCAAGGAGCTTGGCCAGACCTTTGATGTGATCGAGGCGGTTGGCGTTCTGCACCACATGGCCCAGCCGTTCGACGCCTGGCGTGGCCTGCTGGAGGTTCTGACCCCGGGCGGATTCATGGTCCTGGGGCTTTACAGCCGGGCCGCCCGGCAGGGCATCCTGGCGGCACGGGCCGAAATCCGGCGGCTTGGCTTCGGGGTTTCGGCTGAGGAGATCCGGCGGTGCCGGCGGCATTTTCGCGCCCACGCCGCCCAAGGCGACGGTCCCCGCTTTCTCACGGCACCGGATTTCTTTTCCATGAGCGGCGTGCGTGACTTGCTGATGCACGTCCAGGAAACCCAATTTACCTTGGTTGAGATCGAGGATTTCATAACCACAATGGATTTGAATTTTATTGGCTTCGACATCAACCCGAAAATCAAATCCGAATACTTTCGCCAATACCCGGACGATGTGGCCGCGACCAGCTTGGC
>CAYNRD010000258.1:0-4113 GCA_964399515.1 uncultured Mycobacteriaceae bacterium
GTTACATAAAAACCACTCAAAAAATAAAAAAAAAACACCCTTGGTTGGGTGGTTGTTCGGGCATGGGATGCGGCATGGATGCCGCTGGATGATGGCGGCGCTGATCGTGGTGGTCGCACCGCTGGCCGAAGCCCGGGCCCAGGATGGCCCGCCGCCCGTCGATGTGGCGACGCCGCTGCAAGACACCATCATCGACTGGCAGGAATACACGGGCCGGTTCCAGGCCGTGCAGCGGGCGGAGTTGCGCGCGCGGGTGTCCGGCACCTTGCAGGAGGTGCGCTTTGCCGACGGCCAGTTGGTCGAGCAGGGCGAGGTGCTGTTCGTGATCGATCAGCGGCCGTTCGCGGCCGCCCGGGCGCGGCTGGCGGCGTCCTTGGACGCGGCCCGGGCGGATTTGACCCTGGCCCGGGCGGAGCTGCGCCGGGGGGAACAGCTGGTGTCCCGCGGGGCCTTGGCCGAAAGTGCCTTGGACGAGCGCCGGGCGGCCTCCTTGAGCGCGGCGGCCCAGGTGACGGTGGCCGAAGCGGCCCTGCGGGAAGCGGACCTGAACCTGGAATTCACCGAGGTGCTGGCGCCGTTCTCCGGCCGCATCTCCGACAGCATCGTCGATGTGGGCAATCTGGTGTTGTCGGGCGATACGGTGCTGGCGACCGTGGTGTCCACCGATCCGATCCACCTGGTGTTCACGGCGTCCGAGGCGGATTTCCTGCGCTTTTCACGCCTGGCCCAGGCGGGCGACCGGCCCAGTTCCCGCACCGCGGCCAATGTGGTCCAGGCCCGGCTGATCGACGAGACCGGCTGGCCCCATGAAGGCTTCATGGATTTCGTCCAGAATGAATTGGACCCCAACGCCGGCACCATCACCGGCCGGGCGATCTTCCAAAACCCCGATGAGTTCCTGACCCCGGGCCTGTTCGCCCGGCTGCGCCTGATCGCGTCGGGGGAGTACGAGGCGCTTTTGATCCCCGATGAAGCGGTCCTGGCCGATCAGTCCCGGAAGATCGTCATGGTGGTCGATGGCGAGGGCGCGGTCGAGGCTCGGGTGGTGGAGCCGGGGCCGATCTATCGGGGCTTGCGGGTGATCCGGTCCGGCCTGTCAGCCCAGGACCAGGTGGTGGTCGCGGGCGTGCAGCGGGCGCGGCCCGGCGGCCGGGTGACGCCGGAGCCGGTCGAAATCGGCTTCCCCGAACTGGCCGTGACGGACTGAGCCCATGCGCTTTTCCCATGTCTTCATCGACCGGCCGATCCTGGCCGCCGTGCTGTCGATCCTGATCACACTGATCGGGGCGGTCGCCTATCTGACCCTGCCGGTGACCCAGTATCCCGAGATCGCGCCGCCGACCATTCAGATCACCGCCAGCTTCCCCGGCGCCACCGCCGAGACCGTGGCCGACACGGTGGCGACCCCGATTGAGCAGGAAATCAACGGCGTCGAGGGCATGTTGTACGTGGTCAGCCAGTCCACCGGCGACGGGGCGCTGACCATCAATGTGGTGTTCGAGTTGGGCACGGATTTGGACCTGGCCCAGGTGCTGGTCCAGAACCGGGTGGCGGTGGCCGAGCCGCGCCTGCCCGAGGAGGTCCGGCGCCTGGGTGTCAACACCCGCAAATCCTCTCCCGACCTGATGATGGTCATCCACATGTTCTCCGACGACGGCAGCCGGGACCAGCTGTACGTCTCCAACTATGCCCGTACGCAGGTCATCGACCGGTTGGCCCGCATCGATGGCGTCGGTCAGGCCAACCTGTTCGCCGAACGGGCGTTTTCCATGCGGGTCTGGCTGGACCCGGACCGGATCGCCGGCTTCAACATGACCGCAGGCGAGGTGGTCTCGGCCCTGCGCGCCAACAATGTCCAGGTGGCCTCCGGGGTGATCAACCGGCCGCCGGTGCCGACCTCCGCCGCCTATGAGCTGTCCGTCGCCACCCAGGGCCGGCTGGTCGAACCCCAGCAGTTCGGGGACATCGTGGTCCGCACCCTGGACGACGGCGCCCAGATCCGGGTGCGGGATATCGGCCGGGTGGAACTAGGCGCCCAGGATTATTCCACCATCGGCTATCTGGACAGCGACACCGCCCTGCCGATCCTGATCTTCCAGCAGCCGGGCTCCAACGCGTTGGAGACGGCCGACGCGGTGCTGGACACCATGGAGGCGTTGTCGATGGCGTTCCCGCCCGGCGTCGCCTACGACGTTATCTACAATCCGACCGACTACATCGCCCAATCCATCGAAGCCGTCTATGTGACCATCCTGGAAGCGGTGATCCTGGTGGTTTTGGTGATCGTGGTGTTCCTGCAGTCCCTGCGCGCCTCGATCATCCCGATCATCGCCATTCCGGTCTCCCTGATCGGCACCTTCGCGGTGATGGCGGCGTTGGGCTTCTCGCTCAACAATCTGTCACTGTTCGGCCTGGTGCTGGCGATCGGCATCGTGGTCGATGACGCGATTATCGTGGTCGAGAACATGGAGCGGTACATCCGCGAGGGGTACAGCCCCCGGGACGCCGCCTACAAGACCATGGACGAGGTCTCGTCGGCCCTGATCGCCATGGGGTTGGTGTTGGTGGCGGTGTTCCTGCCGTCGGCCTTCGTGGGCGGCATCTCGGGCCAGTTCTTCCAGCAATTCGCCGTGGTGATCGCCACCGCCACCATGATCTCGGTGTTCATGTCCCTGACCCTGTCACCGGCCCTGGGCGTGCTGCTGCTGCGCGGCCATGACGACAACGGCCATGACGGGGTTGGGCAGGGCCGGTCGCCGGGCGGGCTGGGGGCGTTCTGGCGCATGGTGACCTGGCCGTTCGCCGCCTTCGGGCGCGGCTTCAACTGGCTGTTCGAGCGCATGGCCAATGGCTATGCCGCCCTGGTGCGGCGGCTGTTGCGCATGACCGTGCTGGTGCTGGCGGGCTATGCCGGCTTGCTGGTGCTGGGCGGCTATCAGTTCCAGCAGGCGCCGACCGGCTTCATCCCGGACCAGAACCAGGGCTATCTGATCACGGTCATCCAATTGCCGCCGGGCGCGTCCCTGGACCGGACCGATGCCGTGGTCCGCCGGGCGACGGACATCATCCTGGACCATCCCGGCACCGCCCACACCGCGGGCTTCGCCGGCTTCGACGGCGCCACCTTCACCAACGCCCCCAATGCCGGCGCCATCTTCTTCACCTTCCAAGGCTTCGATGAGCTGGCGCGCTTGGGCCTGACCCAGGAACAGATCCTGCGGGAGGTGCAAGGGGCGCTGTTCCAGATCAAGGAGGCGGTGGTGTTCGTGGTCGCCCCGCCGCCGGTGCGCGGCATCGGCACCGCCGGCGGCTGGCGACTGTACGTCCAGGACCAGCGCGGCCGCGGCCTGGGCGCCCTGGAGGAGGCGACCAACAGCCTGGTCGGCGGCGCCAACCAGACCGACGGGCTGGCCCGGGTGTTCGGCCTGTTCAACACCGCCACGCCCCGGATCTTCGCCGATATCGACCGGGTCAAGGCCGAACAGCTGGGCGTTACCCCCGACCAGATCTTCCAGACGCTGGAAATCTATCTGGGCTCCGCCTTTGTCAATGATTTCAACTTCCTGGGCCGTACCTACCGGGTGACCGCCCAGGCCGACGGCCAGTTCCGGGATGAACCGCGCGACATCCAGAACCTGCGCACCCGCACGGATGCGGGCCGGATGATGCCAATCGGCTCGGTCGCCACCTTCCAGGACGTCCCCGGGCCGCACCGGGTGGACCGCAACAATCTGTTACCCGCCGCAAGCATCCAGGGGGCGACCACGCCCGGAACCTCGACCGGCCAGGCGATCGAACGGGTCGAAGGGCTGATGGCCGAGCAGCTGCCCGACGGTTTCGGCTTTGAATGGACCGAACTGGCCCTGCAGGAAAAACTGGCCGGGGATACCGGGCTGTTCCTGTTCCTGATGGCGATCGTGTTCGTGTTCCTGCTGCTGGCCGCCCAGTATGAAAGCTGGCTGTTGCCTCTGGCGGTGATCCTTATCCTGCCCCTGTGCCTGTTGACGGCGATCACCGGGGTCTTGTTCCGGGGCATGGACAACAACATCCTGACGCAGATCGGGTTGGTGGTCCTGGTTGGCGTGGCGACCAAGCACGCCATCCTGATCGTGG
>CAYNRD010000259.1:0-4090 GCA_964399515.1 uncultured Mycobacteriaceae bacterium
ATGGCGCGCGCATCCGCCTGGCCCCGCAGAAGGACTGGGTCGGCAACGAGCCCCAGCGCCTGGCCAAGGTGCTGGCGGTGCTGGAGCCGATCGCCAAGGACGCGGGCGCTTCGATCGCCGATGTGATCGTGCTGGCCGGCAATGTCGGCGTCGAGCGGGCGATCAAGGCCGCCGGCCATGACATGGCGGTGGCGTTCACCCCGGGCCGCGGTGACGCGACCGAGGACCAGACCGACGCCGACAGCTTCGCGCCGCTGGAGCCGTACGCGGATGGCTTCCGCAACTGGCAAAAGCAGCCCTACCCGGTCAACCCGGCTGAGTTGCTGCTGGACCGGGCCCAGCTGATGGGCCTGACCGGGCCGGAAATGACCGTTCTGGTCGGCGGGTTGCGGGTGCTAGGCGCCAATTTCGGCGGGTCCAAGCACGGCGTGTTCACCGAGCGTGAAGGCCAGTTGACCACCGACTTCTTCGAGACCGTCACCGACATGGCGTACAAATGGGTGCCGGCGGGCGAGGACAGCTATGAGCTGCGCCATCGCAAGACCGGCCAGGTTACGTACACCGCGACCGCGACCGACCTGGTGTTCGGCTCCAACTCGATCCTGCGCGCGTACGCGGAAGTGTACGCCCAGGACGACAACAAGGAGAAGTTCGTGCGCGACTTCGTCGCCGCCTGGGCCAAGGTCATGAATGCCGATCGGTTCGACTTGGCGTAAACACACGCGGTCCGGTTGCGCTTTAACTCGCGGCGGGGATACCTCCCCGCCGCGTTTTTTCGTTTGTGGCCCTTGAGAGGTCACAGGCCCGCGCTCCGCCATGCGGTCGATCGCTAGCCTGGGGCGGCGTGTTATTCCGGGATTCAAGATCTGGTCAGAACCGTCGCTGGGGAAACGGCAACGCCAAAGATTGACATCATTTATGTCATTATGACACTGTGATTGTCATGGATGCCGCGTCTCAACTCCATCGACTGCTATGGTTGTCTCGTCCGCTGATGCAGCGCGTTGAAGCGATGGTGCGCGACGGGATCGAGGGCACGGGTTTGACGGTTCGCATGCGCGCCGTTCTGGAAATCCTCCATCATAACGAGCCGCTTACAGTGCCGGACATCGCCCATGCGCTGCACATCCAGCGCCAATACGCCCAACTGATGATTAATGAGGTTCTGGAGGGCGAACTGGCCGAAAAGCAGTCCAACCCGCGTCACCGCACGTCGCCGCTTATCGCCTTGTCCGAAACCGGCCGCGCGATGATCCAGAACGTCTTGGCGGCCGAGCACGAGACCGCGGCCGCATTGGCTGAGCGCTTCCGGGACGACGATATCGCGACGGCCCTGCGGGTGACGGAACAGCTCTTACAGGACATCGGCGCGCGCAATGACCAATGATCCTTCGATCGCCCGGCGGGCGCCCTGAGATGGCTTGGATCCCTGGCATCGGCTTGGCCTTTCTGGTGCTTTTGACCCTGGGTGTCGTTGCACTTTTCATCATGGTGTTTTGGCCACGGCGGGCGCCTTTCCACGATGCACCCTTGTCGCCCGAGACGTATCGGGCCCGCGAGATCGCAAACGGTGTGGTGTTCGACGGTCCCTATCAGGTACGACAGCGTCGCTTCGCACTGCGGGATGGCGGGTGGATCACGGCGCGGCAAACCGGCCCGGACGCGGCGGATGATGTGATCCTGCTGGTGCATGGCATCGCGGCCGCGGGGAAGCGTTGGGTCAACCCCGCCGGCCTTATGTCCGAAGCGTCGGGCGCACGCGTGATTGCGGTCGACCTCCGCGGCCATGGCGGATCAAGTGGAGCGCGGTACCATGTGGACCGTATCGGGCAATACGAGGACGACATCGCCGAGGTGATCGAACAGCTTCGCCTCGACGCGCCGACCGTTCGGGTCTGGCTCGCGGGGCATTCCATGGGCGGCGGCATCGTCCTGCGCTACGCCCTGAAGCCCGGGCATCCCGCCGTTGCCGGATACATCTTGCTGGCACCCGTCTTCGGCCCGGGTCCCACGGCGCCAGCCGCACCGGTGCCCGATGCGCCGCTTTGGATCGATCAGGCGCGGATCACCGCTCTTATCCTTCTCAACCGCGCGCGTATTCGCCAGTTGAACCACCTGTCCGTTGCCCAGGTGAATGCGCCGCCAGAATACCCGGCCTATTCCTTCGCCGCGCTGGCCTCCGGCCTGCCATTGCCTCCCGCGACACCGGCCGATGCGCTTGGCGCCATGGAGCGTCCCTTCCTGATCGTGGCTGGCATCGACGACGCGGTCATAAGAGCGGAGGGCTATCGCGAGGTCGCGGGAGACCTGCCCCATGGGCGGATCGAACTGCTGTCCGGCCTTGGCCATGACAACCTGTTGAACGCAGCCGAGACCCACAGGATCATCGCAAGCTGGATTGAAACCTTCAGAAGTGATGCACCAGTAGGATGCCTTCAGAAAAGTGAAGCGCAAAATCTTACTTAAGATAGAGCTTCAAAGTGCCGAAGGACTTCTTGAAAAATCAACGAAAAGGAAAATAAATGACCACGATCATTCTTGACGGCGCTTCAGGACAAAGTAGTCGCGTTGACGACCTCGTTTCGCAAATTATCGCAGAAGTCAGCGCCGATCGTGGAGATATTCGGCACTTTTATTTGGGAATGACCGATATTGGCCATTGTCAGGGTCATTTTGATTGCTGGGTGCGTTCGCCTGGCCGGTGTCGTTTGGCCGATGAAGCGCAGGAGATCGAACGCGCCGTCGTCTTGGCCGATACCGTTATCATGTTAACACCGGTCTGCTTTGGGGCGCTGGGCAGCGGCCTTAAGAAAGCGGTGGACCGGTTTTTGCCACTGATATTGCCCTTCTTTCGTCAGCATGAGGGCATGACGCACCATAAGTTGCGTTATGAACGCATGGCCGATTTCATAACGTTTGGAATTGCACCGGAAACATCCTCTGACGGTGAGACCGAGACGTTCCTTGCCATGGCCGAGAGCATCGCGCTCGATATCGGCGCATCTTGGAACGCCGCGGTCTTAGAGGATGACAGCGATTTGCCCAGGATCGTCAGGGAAACCGTGATGTCGGCCAAGGCAGCGCGCAATCCCTCCGGATCGATGCAGGCCGCTACTGGAATGTTGCAAAACGTTCTGAAGGCCGTGCCAAGCACCGCGTCATGGGACAGCGAACCTCATGTTGCTATTCTGACTGGAAGTGCGAAGGGGGTTGGGAAGAGCAACTCAGCCTCCATTGGGGCTTATTTGCAAACCAAGTTCTCTGAGTTGGGCGCGTCTGTCACGACTGTCTCAGTGACTGAATTCGCGCGTGGCCCGAATGTTGCGCAGCAAGCCCTTGAGACGGTGCTGGGCGCGGATATTTTGGTCATTGCGGCCCCGATCTATGTCGACGGTCTTCCCTATCTTGTCACGCGTGTTTTGGAACAACTCGCAGCCAGCAGACAGACCAACCATACGCGCGCGGCCAGACTGTTCCCGGTGATAAATTGCGGTTTTCCGGAACCCGAACACACCCGCTTTGCCTTCGCGGTCCTGCGCCATTTCGCGCGCACGGCGCATTATCATTTTGCTGGCGGTATCGCGCTTGCAGAGGCTGAAGCGTTGCAAGGCCAACCGCTGGAAAGCCGCGGCGCCATGACCGCCAAGCTTCGCCAGGCGCTTGATGAGGCGGTGGACGCGTTGACGCAGGGAGGTGTCTTGCGCGACGAAACAGTCCTGGGAACCACTGAGCCAGTCATTCCGGTCGGCGCGTTTCGAATACTTGCATCCGCGCACTGGTATGTGCGCGCGTGGAATAATCACGCGCCGATATTTGGTCTACGCGCACGACCATTTCGCGACATTCCGCAAGAGGAGTGGGATGCTTTGGCGCTTGCCGGGTGGGCCCGGGCGAGACCCTTGCGCCTGGTTGGCCGCCGCCCAGAAACGGAGTCAGCCGTAACACTGATCTTTGAAGACCCAGCCCATGATCCTCTGCGGTACGACGCCGGGCAATACATTACCTTAGAGGCCGAGATCGGAGGTCACATCGTCCGGCGTGCCTATTCCCTGTCAAGCATTCCTCGCGACGCCCATCTGTCGATCACGGT
>CAYNRD010000260.1:0-4086 GCA_964399515.1 uncultured Mycobacteriaceae bacterium
CGACGCGACGGACCAGCACGCGGTCATGCAGCGGGCGGAAACCCATGGTCACTCTCCTCGTTATGGGGGCCGGGGCCGTGGGAAACGGCTCTGGGGGGCCGGCCCGAGGGGTTGGTAATCGTCACTCGCCATCGCGGGAGGGCGGTTCCGCCCGGCCCGGAGACCGAGACCGGCGCGGGGCGTGCTGGGCGCCCTGGCGGCCGGCCGGGGTGTTAGCACTCCCGCGCGGCGAGTGCCAGACATGTAAGCGACCGCGATCACAGCTTCAAGGCCCATCAAGGGGCCACCGCGAAATTTAGCAGCACTGGCGGGTGCTGGCTGCTAAGCCCTTGACTTCACAGGTTTTTCTTGACGCGCCGCGGCATAGGCCCGCTAAGCTTCCAGATCGCGCCGGGGCCAGCGGCCTTAGGGGCGCGGATCAGCGTACCGTGACCACAGAAGGGGAGTTTTGCCGTGGGAGACATAACCACCCGGAGACTGAATGGCCAGGACGAAATCAGCGGCTTTGAATTGCGGCTGATGGGCTGGCGGCTGACAACGGCGGAGATCCTGTACCGCCTGCCCGACCATCCGGGCCTGTTGCAAAGCTTCACCTGGCAAAAGCTGGACCTGGCGCCGAAATACCCGGAGCTGCAAAAGTTCCTGGCGTTCTGGGAACGGGAGATCGACGGCCCCCTGCATTCGGTCCGGGTGATGAGCGCCGATTTCCTGGAAGAGCGCGACCCCCGCTACGCCGCGGGCTCCTGGGCGCTGCAATAGCAGCGCCCTAAACCTTGAAGCACCGCTGCAATAGCAGCGCGCTTCCTTCAGATCGGACGCCCAGACCGCGTCAGGACAGCAACCGGACCGCACCCACAATGGCGGTGATCAAAGCCGCCAGCGCCCCGACGGCACCGGTCATCATGATGAACGGGTAATAGCGGTCTTCAGTCGCGACCTTATTGGCTTCCGCGGATAGCTTGGCGGTCTCAACCCCCAACCGGGCGGCTTCGGCGGTCAGTCGCGAGGCCTCCGCCATCAGCCGCGCGATTTCCGCGTCGGCTTTCCGACCTTCTTCAGGTGTCATTGGCCTAGCTCCTGTGTCCCAACCTGGCCGCGCGCGCCCTGTGACGGGCACGGTTGCGCTCGATCAAGCTGCTCACACCCGCGCTGATCCCGCGTAAGTGGTGTCCGATGTAGAATAATCGATGATCCCGCGCCTGCAGCATCGCTTCGATGGATTCAATGTGATCCAAAACCAATTGGTTGGTCGCATGGTCGGTCATGGGATCAGCCCGTTCGGTCGATGATCGGTAGTATACGAGATATTCACTTGGGATCCAATCATGCGCCCCGCCAGTGCCCAAGCACAAAAAAGGGCGGCCCGGAGACCACCCTTTATTTTGTGGCTTTAAAGCCTTGCTAACGGTTGGACCCCAAATCCATGTCGGCAAAGACAACACGCGTTAGCATTTACAAGAATGAAGGAATGATCCCTAAATCGCAAGCACTTTCTTAAAAAGCGGGAATGCCCGCCCTGGCGATGGGGAGATACACGGAAATGGGATATCGGTTGGGCCTGGACATGGGCGGCAATTCGCTGGGCTGGTGCGCCATCGCCTTGGGCCCGGACGGCGAGGCCACGCGCGTTCTGGACATGGGCGTGCGGCTGCTGACCCCCGCCGACGAAGCCGGGCGGGACCCGCAGACCAAGACCAGCCTGGCGGTTGGCCGGCGGGTGGCGCGCGGCATGCGCCGGCGGCGGGACCGGATGCTGGTCCGCAAGCAAGACCTGATGGCGGCCCTGATCGATCACGGCCTGATGCCGGCCGGGGAGGCGGAGCGCAAGGCGTTGGAGGGCCTGGACCCCTACGCCATCCGGCGGGATGCCCTGTCCGGGCCGGTGCCGCTGGTGCATTTCGGCCGGGCGATCTTCCATCTGCACCAGCGGCGCGGCTTCAAGTCCAATCGCAAGTCGGATCGGGACCCGGACGAGGCCGGCAAGATTCAAGACGGTATCGCCGCCCTGAAAGCCAAAATGGCGGACCACGGCGCCGAGACGATCGGCGCCGAGTTGGCCGACCGGCATGCCCGGGGCGAGCCCGTGCGCGCCCGCATGATTGGATCGGGCAAGGACGCCCATTTCCCCCTCTACCCCGACCGGGCCCTGATCGAGGAGGAGTTCGAGATCCTGTGGCAGCGGCAAGCCCCGCACCACCCGGAGCTGACCGAGGATGCCCGCACCGCTTTGCACGCCATCCTGTTCCGCCAGCGGCCGCTCAAGCCCGTGCATCCGGGGTTCTGCGACCTGCACCCCGAGGAGCACCGGGCGCCGCGCGCCCTGCCGATCTTCCAGCGGTTCCGCATCCTGAAGGAGCTGGCCGATTTGCGCCTACGCGTCGGGACTGGGGCCGAACGGCCACTGACCCTGGCCGAGCGCGACACGCTGCTGGCAAAGCTGCTGGCCAGCCAGAAGCTGAGCTTCGACCAGGTCCGGCGCCATCTCAAACTGCCCGAGGACACCCGCTTCAACCTGGAAAGCGCCCGCCGCCAAGACCTGAAAGGGGACGAGACGGCCGCGCGCCTGGGTGCCAAGAAGCATCTGGGCAAGGCTTGGCGGGCGTTGTCCCAGGCCGACCAGGCCCGGGCCGTGGACGCCCATCTGGCGGCCGAACAGCGGGACGAACTGGCCGAAGCGCTGTCGGACCTGTTCGATGACGATCAGATCACGGCCCTGGACAAGGCCCCCCTGCCCGACGGCCATTCCCGCTATGGCCGGCGGGCCCTAGAGGCCCTGGTCGATATGATGGCGGCCGCCCATCACCCCAAGACCGGCGAACTCCTGACCAGCCCCTTGCCCGAGCACGCGGCGGTCGCGGCCCTGATCGGCAAACCCCATTCGGACCGAAGGCCCGACCGGCTGCTGGACCGTCTGCCCTATTACGGTGCGGTGCTGAGCGATGCCGTGGTCGGCACCGGCGACCCCGAGGACCTCACCCGCCACACGGGCCGGGCGGGGGAGGAGCGGTTTTATGGCCGGCTGGCAAACCCCACCGTGCATATCGGCCTGAACCAATTGGAAAAACTGGTCAACGCCCTGATCGATCACTACGGCCGGCCCGCCGAAATCACCATCGAACTGGGCCGGGAGCTGAAGCTGAGCCGGGAGGAAAAGCGCAAGCGCGAGCGGGAGCAGACCAAGAACCAAGCCGAAAAGGAGGATCGCGCCCGGCGGCTGGAGGCGGAATTCAAACAGCCGGTCAACCACCAGACCCTGACCAAGCTGCGCCTTTATGATGAATTGCCGATCGACAGGCGGGAATGCGTCTACTCCGGCGAGCGGATCGGCGTCGAGCGACTGTTTTCCCCCGAAATCGAGATCGACCACATCCTGCCGTTCTCCAAGTCCCTGGATGACGGTCTTGGCAACAAGGTGCTGTGCACCCGGACCGCGAACCGGGACAAGCGCAACCGGGACCCGCACACCTGGCTGATGGTCCACGAACAGGACGCGGCGCGATACCAACAGGTGTGCGACCGGGCAGCGAGCCTGCTGCCCCGCAAGGACTGGCGGTTCGCGCCCGACGCCATGGACCAGTTCGAGGAGGCGGGGGCCCTGATCCCCCGGCGCCTGATCGACAGCCAATACATGGCCCGGCTGGCCCGGCGTTACCTGACCCATATCTGCCCGGACCACAAGGTGATCGCGTCCAACGGCCGGCTGACCGCGCTGCTGCGCGGCAAATGGGGGCTGAACAGCCTGCTGCGCGACCACAATGCCCAAGCCGAGGATGGCCAACGCAAGAACCGCAACGACCATCGCCACCACGCGCTGGACGCCTTCGTGATCGCCATGACCAGCCGGTCGACGATCCAAAAGCTGCAGCGGGCCGCCGGCCGGGCGGAGGACGAGGTGACAGCGCGCATCCTGGCCGACCTGCCCGAGCCGTTGCCGAATTATCGGGACCAAGTGCGCCAGGCGCTGGAGCGGCTGGTGGTCTCCCACCGGCCCGACCACGGCGTGCAAGGCAAGCTGCATGAGGAGACCGCCTACGGCCCGGCCACCGCGGCGGAACGGGCCGAAGGCTGGACGCTGGCGTACCGCAA
>CAYNRD010000261.1:0-4083 GCA_964399515.1 uncultured Mycobacteriaceae bacterium
GCGTAGTCCGCGATCATGTGAGGATCGCTCACAGCTTCTAGGGTGCCGTGTTCGGGCCGGCCCAGGCCCTGCTCGGCGCGACCTTCGTGTTCGATGTGCGCTTTTTCCGGCCGGATCTGGACCCGGATGGCATCGTGGTCGATATTGGCCGCGCCACCCAGGTCCTGGGGGCGGTGCTGGCGACGATCAACTACCGCAACCTGGATGACTTGCCCGCCTTCGCGGGCCAGAACACCACCACCGAATTCCTGGCCCGGTGGGTGCACGGTGAACTGTCCGCAGCCGTGCGGGACGGCCGCCTGGGCGCCCATGCCGGCGGCATCACCGCGATCCGGGTCGGGATCGAGGAAAGCCATGTCGCGCGGGCCGCCTACCAGGCGCCGGTCGCCTGATCACGGCCCGGCGATACGGTGGCTGACACGCTGTTTTTCATTCTGCCGGGTCCGATCACGGCGCGCACCGGCGGCAGCCTGTATGACCGCCACATGGTCGACGGCATGCGGGCGGTGGGGCGGGAGGTTGTGGTTTTGGAACTGTCGGACCGGTTTCCGTTCCCGGACGTGGCGGCACTGGCGGATGCCGAGCAGGCCTTCGCGGGCCTGCCCCCGGGCGCCGTCGCGGTGATCGATGGGTTGGCCTTTGGCGCCCTGCCCGACCTGGCGGCGCGCCATCGCACCCGCCTGCGCCTGATCGCCCTTGTCCACCACCCGCTCGCGCTTGAGACCGGCCTGAGCGACGCCGAACGCCGGCACTTGGACGGCGCGGAGCGGCGCGCCCTGACCGCGGCGCGCGGCGCGGTGACCACCAGCGCCCACACAGCCGACCTGGTCGCCGGGCTGGGCGTGCCGCCGGCGCGCATTGAAACCGTCGTCCCGGGCACGGACACGGCCCCCCTTGCCCGCGGCAGCGGTGCCGCGGCCCCGGTGATCCTGTCGGTGGGCAGCCTGACCCCCAGGAAGGGCCATGACGTGCTGATCCAGGCCCTGGCCGCCCTGGCCGACCTGCCCTGGCGGGCGGTGATCGCCGGCAGCGCCGAGGCGACACCCAACCACGCGCGAGACCTGCGCGATCTGTCCGACCGGCACGGGCTGGGCCGCCGCATCACCTTCACCGGCGCGGTCGATGGGCCGGGCCTGGACCGGCTGTATGACGGGGCCGACCTGTTCGTGCTGGCCACCCGCTATGAGGGGTTCGGCATGGTGCTGACCGAGGCGATCGCCCGCGGCCTGCCGGTGGTCACCACCCGCACGGGCGCCGTGCCGGACACCCTGGCCGGCACCGGCGCCGTGCTGGTTCCGCCCGATGATCCCGGCGCCCTGGCGGCGGCCCTGGCGCCGATCCTGACCACGCCCGGCCGGCGCCAGGATCTGGCCCGGGCCGCGCGCGCCGCCCGCCAGGCCTTGCCCGACTGGCCCCGGCAAGCGGCGCGCTTTTCCGCCGCCATCGACCGGCTGGCTGGCCATGGGTGAGTTCTCGGCCCGCTGGCTGGCGCTGCGCGAACCCCATGACCACCGGGCCCGCGACCGGTCCCTGCTGGCGCGGCTTGGCGCCTGGGCGGCGGAGCGGCCCGGCCCGGTCACGGTCCTCGACCTGGGTGCCGGCTCGGGCTCCGGCCTGCGCGGCAGCGCCGACGCCCTGCCGCCCACCCAGCGTTGGCGCCTGGTGGACCGGGATCCGGACCTGCTGGCGGCCCAGACCCACGCCTTCATCGCCTGGGCGGATGTCTGCGCCGGCCACGCAGACACCCTGGCGATGCTGCGCGGCCGCCAGCGCCTGACGGTGACCCGCGCCATCGCCAACCTGGACACGGATTTGGAGGTGCTGCTGGCGGCCGGGGAGGCGGTGGTGGCGTCCTCGGCGCTGATCGATTTGGTCCCGGCGCGCTGGCTGGACCGGCTGATCGCGGCGGCGGGCCGGGGCGGGGTTTGGCCGGCGCTGTACATGGCGCTGTGCTACACCGGCACGGTGGTGTGGCGGCCGTCCCACCCGGTCGACATGGCGGCGACCGACGCGCTGAACGCCCATCAACGGGGCGACAAGGGCCTGGGCTGGGCCCTGGGGCCGGACGCGGCCCCCTATCTGGCCCAGTCGGCGGCGGAGGGCGGCTGGCGCGTTTGGACCGGCGCCAGCGACTGGGTGTTCACCGACACCGATCGGGACATCCAGACCGTGCTGCTGGACGATTGGCACGGCGCGATCACGGAGACCGGCCGCCTGCCCGCCGACACCCTGGCGGCCTGGCGGGCGTTCCGCCAGGCGCGGATCGAGGACGGCTCAAGCCATTTGACCGTCGGCCACGCCGATCTGCTGGCCCTGCCGCAGGTCTAGGTCGAACAGGGTGTCCGCGCCGAGGGCGAACACCCGCGCCGGCGGGCGTCGGGCCTGGGCCAGATCCTCGATCGGCGGCAGGACCAGCCCCGGCCGGCCGGAGCCGATCAGAAGCGGGGCCACCAACAGGTGCAACCGGTCCAGAACGCCCGCCGCCAGGAACCGGGAGACGGTCAGCCCGCCCCCTTCCACGAATACCCGGGCCAAGCCGCGCGCCGCCAGGGCCGCCAGGATCGCCGCGGGCTCCAGCCGCCCGTCCGCGGCGGCATCAAGGGCCAGCGCCCGCGCGCAGCCGGGGACGGCCGGGCCGTCCCCATCCGGCGGGCGGATGCCGACCACCAGGGTCGGCGCCGCGCCATCGGTGAACACCCGGCGGTCGGCGGCCAGGCGAAACAGTGGGTCCAGCACCACCCGGACCGGATTGCGCCCGTCGACGCGGCGGACGGTCAGGCGCGGATCGTCGGCGGCCACGGTCCCCGCACCGACCACCACCGCGTCGGCCGCCGCCCGCAGCCGGTGCACATGCTCCAGCGCTTCCGGGCCATTGATGTAGTGGGACTGGCCGGTCACGGTGGCGATGCGGCCGTCCAGGCTGGTGCCCAGTTGGGCGAAGACCAAGGGCCCAGAGGCAGCGCGGATCGGCGCCAGCGGATCCGCGCCGCCCTCACCACCGGTCACGGCGGGGCGGCCAGACGGTCAGCCGCCGCTTTGGGCGATCGGGCTTTGGCGGATCGCCTCCAGTTCGATGATGATGTCCACCTCATCACCGACCCAGCCATTGTCGATGGCGTAGGTCATGCCGAAATCGCTGCGCTTGACCTGACCCCGGGCCGAAATGCCCATGACGTAATTGCCGCCGAACGGATACAGGCCGGCCTTGTTCTTGGTCACCTCCAGGGTCAGGGGCCGGGTCACCCCGCGCAAGGTCAGGTCCCCGGTGACGGTGCCGGTGGTCGCCGTCTCCGCCTGGGAGGAGGTGGCGACGAAGGTCATCAGCGGATGGGCCTCCGTGTCCAGGAAGTCCGCCGAGCGGACATGCCCGTCGCGCCGCTCATTGTTGGAGAACACGCTGGCGGTGTCCACCTCGACCCGCAGGTCATGCAGCACGTTCGCCTCCGGGTCGTAGGTGAAGGTCCCCGACCCTTCCAGGAACTGACCCAATTGGCGCTTGTAGCCGATGTGGTCGATCAGAAAGCCCAGGGACAGGTGGTTGGGGTCGATCACATAGGTTTCCGGTTCCGCCTGGGCCGGGCTGGCGGCGCCGGCCATGGCAACCCCCAGGATGGCGGCGGCGGCGGCAAGGGTGCGGGCGAACCCGAACTGCGGCGTGGTCATTCAACTCTCCCAATCTGGCGGCCGTCTTGGATGGTCATACAAGCGTGGTGCCCTTATACCGTGGCAAGGACATGGCCGAACCGCAACCGTGCGGCCTTTGGTCCCGCTGCCAAGGACACGGACCCGATCCCCGCCCCGACCGGAGGTAACGCCCTTGCCCTTCAAGACCCGCCCCGAGTTGACCGGGCGCCATGCGCCCCGCTGGTGGCGCCGAGGCGCGACAGCGCGCCGCCCGCCACCTCGCTGGCACTCAGCGCCGCGCCCGCGGCCGCCTCGGGTGCGGCGAGGCCGAGCTCCGCGAGGAGCTCGGCGTTGCGGGCCATCTTTTCGCGCCGCAGCCGTTCGTACTCGGACACTTCCTCCTCTTGCTCTTCCCCCTGTCGTCCCTGCAGCAGAGCCGCGCGGTCGCCATCCTGCGCC
>CAYNRD010000262.1:0-4069 GCA_964399515.1 uncultured Mycobacteriaceae bacterium
GGCCTGATGGCGATGATGGGGCCGGGGCTGCAGAACATCATCCTGGCGCTCGCCTACAAGGAGTGGGTCATCCCCTGCCGGGTGGTGCGCGGCGAGACGCTGGCGGTGCGCGAGCTCGACTATGTCGAGGCGGCGCGTGCGGCGGGCGCTTCCAGCGCGGACATCATGCGCCGCGAGATCCTGCCAAACATCCTCTCGCCAGTGATCGTCGTCTCCACCATCCGCATGGCCCATGTGATTATTCTGGAGGCGAGCCTGTCGTTCCTCGGCCTCGGCGTGCAGCCGCCGAACCCGAGCTGGGGCTCGATGGTCGCCGACGGCCGCCAGTTCATGCTGCAGGCCTGGTGGGTCAGCACGTTTCCCGGCATCGCCATCCTGGTCCTGGTGCTCGCCATCAATGTCGCAAGCCAAGGGCTGCGCGATGCGTTCGATCCGAAGCTCCATGACTGAGCCGCTGCTGACCGTCGAGGGGCTTCGCACCGTCTTTCAGACGCGCGAGGGCCAGGTGCTGGCGGTGGACAATGTCGACTTTTCGATCACCGCAGGCGAATGCGTCGGCGTGGTCGGCGAAAGCGGCTCCGGCAAGACCACCTTGGGCATGGCGCTGTTGCGCCTGATCGGCTCGGAGGGTCGCATCGACTTCATCGGCACCTCGATCCAGGGCCTGCAATTCAGCCAGATGCGCGCCCTGCGCCGGGAAATGCAGGTGGTGTTCCAGGACCCTTACGGATCGTTGAGCCCGCGCATGTCGGTGGCGGAAATCGTGGCCGAGGGGCTGGAGGTGCACGACATCGGCGCCGACGGGGACGAGCGGGATGACCGGGTGGCCGAGGTGCTGGCCGAAGTCGGCATCGACCCCGCGACCCGCTTTCGCTATCCCCATGAATTCTCCGGCGGCCAGCGCCAGCGGATCGCCATCGCCCGGGCCATGATCCTGAAGCCGCGCTTCGTGGTGCTGGACGAGCCGACCTCGGCCCTGGACATGTCGGTCCAGGCCCAGATCGTCGACCTCCTGCGGGAGCTGCAGCGGCGGTACCAGCTGGCCTATCTGTTCATCTCGCACGATCTGAAGGTGGTCCGCGCCCTGTCGGACCAGGTGATCGTGATGAAGGATGGCCGGGTGGTGGAGACCGGCACCGCCGACCAGATCTTCGAGGCCGCCCGGCAGCCCTATACGAAAGCCTTGGTCCGGGCCGCGTTCGATATCGCCGTCGAACACGGCGGGGCTTAACCAAAGTTAAGCTCATACGACTGTTTTCGCGGGCCCCCGACACCACGGGGATGTGACTTGTCGCCGATGATGCCGAACCTTAGCGTCGAGGCGGGTCAAAAAAACGGTTCGTTTTCATTCCTTTGATGTCATCCTTGCCCCGGCATGGGGCGGGCCGTCGCGTGGGAGGCGCGCACCATGTCACATCGGGTGATGCTGCTCGGCGTGGCCCATCCGAACACCCCGGACTACGTCACCCAAATCCGGATGACGCCGGGGGTGGAGGTCGGCTGGGTGTGCTGCGACAGTCAGTCCCATGTGGATCGGATCCTGGACCGCACGGATGCGGTGCACCTGACGGACTTGTCCCAGATGCCCGAGCCCACGGCGGTGAACGCGGTGCTGATCCTGTCGGAAACTCACAATCACCTAAACCTGGTGGACCAGGTCGCGTCCCTGGACAGGCCGGTGTTCGTCGAGTGCCCGCGGGGCCCCGACGCGGCGATGGCCCGGGCCGTGGCCGCCCGGCTGCGCGCCATGGGCGGCCGGTTCCACACCGGCCACTTCCTGCGCAGCGACGAAACCCTGTGCGAGGTCCGGCAGGCGGTCCAGGACGGGGCGTTGGGCACGGTCCTGCAGGTACATCTGCGCATCGGCCATGACGGATCCTTCGCGCGCTGGCTGGATCAGGACGGCTGGATTGTCGATCCCCGCCAAGCTGGCTTTGGGGGCTTTGGCGAGCGGGCCGTGCACGGCTTCGACCTGATCCGCTGGATGTTGGGCGACATCGACCGGGTCTGCGCGCTGATCGGCCGCCATGGCGGCCAGACCATCGACACCCACGGCAGTGTGGTGTTCGCCTTGGCCTCGGGCGCCCAGGGCCTGCTGGAAAGCGGCTGGATCGACAGCCGGGACCTGTTCGAGCTGCGGGTGACCGGCACCGGCGGCATCTTGGACGTCACCGACGGCGCGGCGGAGCTGATCACCCGCACCACCGAGGGCGCGTTTCCGCAAAAGATCCTGTTTGGGGATCTGTCCCTGGACCCCAGGGACGGCGTGGTGCCGTTCCTGCGCCAATTGACCGGGGAGCGCGCCGCGCCGCCGGTCACGGTCGATGAGGCGCTGGCGGCCGTGCTGGCGGTGGATGCCTGTTACCGCTCGGCGGAGCGGGGTGGGTGGGTCCGGGTGGCGGAGACGGGCCCATGACCGGCGTCGATACCCTGGCCTTGGAGCGGCTGTGCTACAAGCTGGCGGAGCTGTATGGCTCGGACACCCAACTGGTGCGCCTGATCAAGCAAGCCGCCCGCACCGGCGACCCCGCCATCGCCGCCCGTGCCTATGACCAACTGGCCACCCTGCCGGCCCGGGACCGCGCCGCCCTGGCAAGCTGGCTGGCGGCCGGGCGCAGCCCGGTCAACGACCGGTAAAGGGCATCAAGCCGGTTGGGAGTGGGGCCGGAATGGGGCAAGGGCCGCGTCGCGGGCGGCTTCCAGCCGGGTTCGGTCGACCGCGGCCCGGGCCATCACCCGCAGCCCGGCATAGATCGCCAACAGGGCCTGGACGGCGCCGGCGCGGCTGTCGCCCAAGGGCAGCCGAGCGCCAATGTCATCCAAGACGGCGGCCAACGCCGCCTCCAGGGTCGCGAAACCCCGGTTGACCATGGCCGCCGTTTGGTCATCCAAGGCGGACTGCTCGGACGCCGCGTT
Source organism: uncultured Mycobacteriaceae bacterium (assembly GCA_964399515.1). GTDB lineage: Bacteria > Pseudomonadota > Alphaproteobacteria > DSM-16000 > Inquilinaceae > CAYNRD01. Next base: position 2,917 of record CAYNRD010000262.1, read on the forward strand.
GCACAGGAAACAGCCCCGGCGGTCCCCCCGGTCCCGGGCCGCGATCGGCGCGGTCAAAAAGCCGTGCAGGCGCTGGACCGGATCGCCCGGCGCCCGCATGGCCTTGGCGGCGGTTTCGACATGGCGTTGCTCATACAGCGCCAGCGCCCGCCGGTACATCATGCGCTTGTCCCCATACGCCTTGTACAGGCTGGCCTTGTTCAACCCGGTCACGGCCATCAGGTCGGCCAGGGACACACCGTCGAACCCGCGCGCCCAGAACAGGCCCATGATGGTCTCCAAGGTCTGATCCAGGTCGAACTGCCTGGGGCGCCCGGCGGATTTCGGCTCACGCATTGGTGATCCCCATAATGTTGACCGATCGGTAATCAATTCGTAGCTTGAGTGCCGTCAGCGGGGTGCGCGGCGCACCCCGTTTCTCTCGGCCTAATTATTTACCATCTGGTACAAAATGCAAGGAGCAAGCACCATGGATGTCCGCACCGACACGGGCGCACCGTTTACCGGCGTGTCCCCAACCGAGGTTGCCCAATGGGGCGATCATGTCACCGCCAGCGCCGTTCACGGCGTTCGGATCACCATCGCGGTGGTTCTGGCCTGGATCGGGGCCATGAAATTCACCGCTTATGAGGCCGGGGCCATCCAGGGTCTGGTGCAGTCCAGCCCGCTGATGGGCTGGCTGTACGACGTGGCCAACGTGCAGGCGGTCTCCAACCTGATCGGCAGCGTCGAACTGCTCACCGCGGCGGCCCTGGTCTTGGGCGTGCGCTATGCCCGGGTTGGCCTGGCCGGTGCTGTGGCGGCGGCGCTGACCTTCCTGGTGACCTTGAGCTTTCTGTTTTCCGCCCCCGGCTGGGAGCCCAGCTTGGGCGGGTTTCCGGCCCTGTCGGTGGTCCCGGGCCAATTCCTGCTGAAGGACATCGTCCTGCTGGCGGGTGCCGTGCTGCTGATCGGCGACGGCTTGAAGCGCCTGTCCCGCGGCTAGGCCCCGTCCCGCGGTCTAGCCCATGCCCGCGGGCGCCGCGGCCCGCGCCCAAGGGTGACCCGGTCGCGGCGGACGCGGTGTACCAAACGCCGGGGCGGTGCCCCGGTCAGCGGCCGGAGGGGCCGCCGAAACGGGTCAGCCAGGCCTCGACCGTTTGGGCATGGCAAT
>CAYNRD010000263.1:0-4067 GCA_964399515.1 uncultured Mycobacteriaceae bacterium
ACGGCAAGCGCCTGATCTTCGGCGGATTTGAGCTAATCCTCGAGCGCTGAGGCCATGGCTGAGGACAAGATCACGGTCGAGAGCATCCACGTGCCCGGCCGGAGTGAAGGCGTAAGGTGCGATAAGTATGAAGCCATGAAGGCCGCGCTCCTGCCCGTCACCCCCACGACTGTGCCCGGGATCACCGTTTCAGAACCGAAAACCGCGCTTCTCCGGACACGGCCAGATGAGTTGTTTCCCGGTGGCAAAACTACGGGTTGGTGGCTGAAACGCGTCCAGCGCGACCTTGAAGCACAGGCGTCCATGCGCGTGCGAACAAAAAGCCTATGCGGAGACACCATGTGGCCTCAGGGCCATAAGTCGTTCTGAGAAAAAAACAACACCATGAAACTCAAGTCAAAAATAAGAACCTGTCTGTGGTTCGAAAAGGGTGGGCGTCAGGCGGCCGAGTTCTACGTCTCGATCATCCCGGACAGCACACTCGACAGCGTATTTGATCACCATAACCCCGCTGATCCGATGGTCGTCGAGTTCACTCTAGCCGGCGCGCCGATGATGATCCTCACCGCAGGCCCTCACTTCAAACTGACGCCCGCCGCTTCGATCAGCGTTCTGACTGAAGATCAGGCTGAAACCGATGAGCTCTGGAGCAAGCTGCTTGCAAACGGCGGCGAGGAAAGCCAGTGCGGCTGGCTAATCGACCGGTTCGGCGTCTCCTGGCAGATCATTCCGAAAATGCTCCCGCTCCTGATCAACCAGGACGACAAGACGGCTGGAAAGCGCGTCCAACAGGCCATGATGCAAATGCGCAAAATCGACATCGCCGTCCTAGAAACGGCGTCGGCCGGAGCCTTGGCGTGAATGGCAAAATATCAGCGGCCCAATTTCGCCCAAACCGATCATTCCCCGGTTTCATTTGCAAAGCCCACCTTTGGCAAAAAGCTGTCCGTCTCCCAACGTCCGAAAAATTCGCAAAGCAGTCGTTGGCGTGACGCAAAACAAACGGCAGCTTCGGGGTCCAATCGTTTGTTCGGTGAGCCTGGACTTCGGACCGTGACACGACCGGGCCCATGCCTGGGTCAGGCGACCGCGCCCAGACCCCAGCCGTTGCGTTCCAGCATCTCCAGGAACGCGTCCAGGACCAGGGGGTCGAAATGGTGCCCCCGCTCCTCCTTCAAAAGCGCGATCACCTCCTCAATCGGCCAGGCCTGCTTGTAAGGCCGGTCGGAGGTCAACGCGTCGAACACGTCCGCGATGGCAACGATCCGGGGCGAAAGGGGGATTTCCTCCCCCTTCAGGCCATGGGGGTAGCCCTTGCCGTCCCAGCGCTCATGGTGGAATCCGGCGATCTCGACGCTGGTGCGCAGATAGCTGGAATCGTCGGCGTTGTTGGCGGCACTGGCCAGGATTTGCCGGCCCACATCCACATGCCGGCGCATGATCCGCACCTCGTCCGGGTTCAGCCGGCCCGGTTTCCACAGGATGGCATCGGGCACCGCCACCTTGCCGACATCGTGTAGCAGGCTGGCGATGCCGGCCCGCTCCTTGAAGCCGGTGCCCATACTGTCCTGGTACAGGCCGCGCTCATCCAGGATGGCGATGGTCTCGTCCACATAGCGGCGGACGCGGAACACGTGATCGCCGGTGTCGTCGTCCCGGTATTCGGACAGGCTGGCCAGCGCGTTGATCGCGGCCTGCTCGCTGCGGAACAGCTTTTGGTACAGCTGGGCATTGTCCAGGCGGATGCCGGCGTTCTGGCAGAACAGCTCGATCAGCGCCTCGTCATCGGCGCTGAGGCCGACCAGCTCCGTGCCGGCCAGCCCCTCATATTGGCCCGTGCCCGCGACCACCACCGGCTCGTCATCCCCGGTGCCCAGATGGCGGGTGCACAACAGCGCGTCACCCCGGACAGTGAACAGGCCATTCAGCTGGATCAGCACCCCGGTCAGGAACCCGTCGATGGACAGGTTGCTGAACAAGGCCGGCGCCGCCGTGACGATCTTGCGCAAGCCAACCCGGTTGTTTTCGATGGTGATCAGGTCGGAATAGCCGCGGATGGCCGCGACCATGGCGGTGAACAGTTTTTGGGCGGTCAGCTCCGACTTGTCCTTATAGTCGTTGATGTCATAGTCCAGGACCACCTGCCGTTCGGGCGCCTGGCCCGGCTGGCCGGTGCGCAGGATGATCCGGGCCAGGGTATTGCCCAGTTCCTCCCGGATGATCTTGACCGCCGCCAGCCCGGCGTCATCGGTTTCCATGACCACGTCCAGCAGGATCACGGCCACGTCCGGCTCCTGGGCCAGGATCGTGCGCACCTCCGCCACGGAGTAGGCGCACAGAAACCTGAGGCCCCGCCCCGCCAGCACGAAGTCCGACAGGACCATCTTGGTCATGCCGTGGACCTCCTCCTCGTCATCGACGATCAATACGGCCCAGGCATCATCGGCGGCCGGGGCGGCCGCGGGTGCCGCGTCACCCCCGGTAGGCGAACAGAACGTCATCTTCGGCGGTCACGCAATCTTCTCCATGTCCGGCGGCGGTGGGGCGGGTGCGGGGGCGGGTGCGACGGCGGGGGACGGCCCGGGCGCGGCGGCGGGTGCTGGGGCATCGGGGACGCGGGGCATGGCGACGATGAACCGGCTGCCGCGGCCTTCGGCGCTGACCAGGGTGATCTTGCCCCCCAGCACGCCGGTGACCAGGTTGAAGACGATCTGCAGCCCAAGGCCGGTGCCGCCCTCGGACCGGCGGGTGGTGAAGAACGGCTCGAACACCTTGGCCTGGACCGTGGGCGGAATGCCCCGCCCGTCATCCTGGACCCCAATCACGATCTGGTCGTCCTGGGCCGAGACCAGGATCTTCACCTGCCCCTCCACGCCGGGGGCGAAGGCATGGGTGATGGCGTTGATGGTCAGGTTGGCGACCACCTGCCCCAAGGCACCCGGATAGCTGTCCATGACAATGCCATCGGGGCAGTCGATCTCGAACCCGTGGCCCTTGGATTTGAACTGGGGCAACAGGCTGTCCATCAACTCCCCCAGCACGGTCTTCAAATCAAACCGGCGCCGCTGTTCGGAGGTCTGGTCGACCGACACCTGCTTGAAGCTTTGGATCAGGTCCGCCGCCCGGTGCAGGTTGCGGTGCATGCGCAGGGTCCCCACCTGGCAGGTGGTCAGGAACCCGTCCAGATCCGCCCGCTTCAGCTTCCCGGCCTGGACCGCCGCGGCCATCCCGTCGGCCCGCTCCTTCAGGTAGGTGGCCACGGTCAGCGCCACACCGATCGGGGTGTTGATCTCATGGGCCACGCCGGCCACCAACTGGCCCAAGGCCGCCATCTTTTCCCGCTCGACCAGCATGTCGCGGGTGTTGTTCAAGGCGTCATTGGCCTCCCGCAGCTGGTGTTCGGACCGCTTCAGCTCGGCCAGGGTCCGGTCCTTCTCGGCATTGGCCAGGCCCAGGATGCGGGTTTGGGCGCGCAACAGCACATCCATGGTGACCAGATAAGGCGGTACCCGCTGAGCCCATTTGGGGCTCGTGGACGATCACCGGCTCATAGGCCAGCTCGCCCGGCCGCCGCAGCGCCTGGTCGGTGGCGTCCTCAATCGCCGTGCCGGGCGCCAGCACCAAGGCCGACAGATCGACCTTGTTGACCAAAAGCCCGATCGGCCGGCGCAGGAACAGGTCCCGCCCCAATTGCCGGCTCAGCACATCCAGGAACACCCGCCGGGACAGGCAGCCGACGATACGGCCGCCGCGCCCGGCCCCGGAGTCCAGGATGACGATGCCCAGCACGTCCTGCCGGTCCCGGAACAGCAGTTCCGCCGCATGGCCAGCTTCCGACAACCCGACCACGGCCCGTGTGCAGGGCAGATCGCCCAACCGGCGCTCGGGTTCGGGCTCGGAGACGGGAATGGGTTCCAGCACGGCGCAAAACGTGGAAGTGAAGGGCATTGAAGCCGGGCGATGCCCGGGTGTGACCGGCTGCATGGACAACCCGGGTAACAGTATAGCGCGGCAACGGCCCAAAAGATCGTGACAGGACCATGACAGTTGCGTCCGCCTCCCCGCCC
>CAYNRD010000264.1:0-4055 GCA_964399515.1 uncultured Mycobacteriaceae bacterium
GATCCAGAAGCTGCTGTACTGCGACGGCTTCACGAGCAAGGGCGTGCAGCGCCTGCTCAAGGAGGGTCTGCCGCTGGACGATCAGCCGCCGGCCGCCCAAGCCGCTGCGCATGGGGCGGGGGACGCGGCGCCGGCCGGCCGGCCCGAGACCGGGCCCGACACCCCGGACCCGCAAGGCTCCCTGCTGGCCGTCATGGAGCCGGCGCCGCCGACGTCGATGCCGGGTTTGGCGCCGCCGGTGCGCGCGGAGCTGGAAACCCTGCTGGACGAGTTGCGCGCCATCCGCCAGGCCCTGCCGGTCTGACCCTTGCCTGCGCGGCCCAGGACCCCTATAACCACGCGCTCCGCACCCGGGACAGGTGCTTGGGGGCGGGGGATCAGACTGGCAACGGGCAGTAGCGCAGCCAGGTAGCGCACTTGTCTGGGGGACAAGTGGTCGTCGGTTCAAATCCGGCCTGCCCGACCAGCATTCGGCCCCACGCCGGGTCGCGGCCCGTTACGAGCCCTTGCCGACGGCGTGGTTGAGCATCAGGTAGACCTTGCCGACATCGGACGCCATCAGGGTGGTGGACAGCAGGTCGCCGCCATCCATGTTGACCGCCTGGTCGATCAGCTCTTCGAATTGGCGGAGATACTGCAAGGTCGCGGTGCGGAATTCGGTGTCTTCCTCGAAGCGTCGGCGCATGACGTCGAAGGGCAGGTCCGAGCGGTGGGCGAGCAGATGCCGGGTCATCGCCGTCCGGTCGCCATCCCGGAACTTGCGCCACAGGGTCTCGGGCACATCCACGTGCAGGGCTTGGGCCACGTCCACGGACAGGGATGACAGCTCGGCCAGGATGAACTTGCAGCTGTCCAGGAACGCCTCCCGGGTGCCGGCGGTGCTGATCGCGCGCAGCCGGGCGTAGTGCTGTTCGGCAGCCTCGGCGTGCTCATCCAGGACGCCCGCCTGGGTCACGAACAGATCGGCGGCGTCGCGCAGGCTGGCGGTCGAGCGGTCGGCGGCGTCGCCCAGCCGGCGCACCTCCCGAAGGGCGGTCTCGGCGGCGCTGTCCAGCCGGGCCAGCAGCTGGGCATTGTCCTGCCCCAAGGTCTGGATGCTGCTGGCGATCCGCTCCACGGTGCTGCCCAGGCTGTCGCCGATCCGGTCCCGGGCCCGCTCGACGGTCGCGACGTCCTCGCCCAGCTTGTCCCGCACCGCCTCGATCTGGCCGGCGGTCTCCACCACCTTGTCGGCGAAGCCGTTGGCGATTTCGGCCAGGCGCACGCCCAGCCCGTCCAACCGGTCGACCACCTCCTCGGCGCGCAGGCTGGCGTTTTCGGCCTCGCTCCGGAACACCCCGCCCATATCGGCCAAGGCAACCTTGATGCCCTCGGCGCTGTCCTGGACCCGGCCCAACTCCTGCTGGGCATGGTCGCCGGCGCCGTCCAGCGCCCGTTTCAGCCCTTGGGTCGCCTCCATCACCTCCTCGACCTGGGACTTCAGGCTGCCCGCGGCCTCGTTCAGCCGGAAGCTGGACCGGTCCAGGGTGGCGGACAGGTCGGCCGATTGCCCGCCGATCGACTTGCGCAGATCCTCCATGCGCACGGACATGCGGCCGACGGTGTCATGGACGTCGTCGGTCGCGGATTTCAGGCCCCGGGACAGGGCGTTCAGGTTTTGGTCGGCATCAGCGCTCACCTTGGCCAGGGTTTCGATCTGTCGGCGAGCCTCGGTGCCGGCCCCGGCCAGCGCGCCGCCCGCCTCCTGGGCCTTCTGGCCGATCTGGGCATGGCGGGTTTCCAGTTCGGTGATCAGGGTGTCCAGCGCCTCGGTGGTGGCGGTCACGGTGTCATCGGTGCGGCCGGACAGGGCCTCCAGCCGGTCGGTGAGCGCGCGGGCCTTGTCCAGGGTCACCGACACGCTGCCTTCGAACACTGCGCTGCGTTCGCCCACCTTGGTGAAGGCCGCGGACAGCTCGTTGGCGGCCCTGGCGCCGGCGCCGGACAGGTCGGTGGTCTTGCGCTCCAGCTGATCGGCCAGATCGACCAGCTTCTTCTCCGACGCCCGGGCCAGGTTCCAGCTTTGGTTGGCGCGGCGGGCGATCCGCTGGCCGACCCGGTCCATTTGTTCCAGAATTTCCGTGGACAGGGCTTCCGCCTCGGTCCGGCCCGTGCCCAGCTCCTCGATGAAGGTGCCCAGCTGCGCTTGGGCCGCCGTGACATGGGCTTGCATGCCCTCGGCCTGGGCCTTCAGCGTCTCGGTGATCGCCCCACCGTCCTTGCGCAGGCTCGCGACCAGGCCGGCGAGTTTCTCGGTCCGCTCCCACAGGCCGGCGCTGGCCTCGTCGGCGGCGCCACGCACCTGATCGGCGGCGGCGGCGATGGCGTCCCGATGCTCGACCAGCAAGGCCGTCTGGGCGTCCAGTGTCGTTTGGGAATCAGCCAGAACGGCGCCGATCTCCTGGCCGCGCGTGCCCAGCCGGCCCAGCAGCCGATCGACCCGCTGTTCGGCGCCGCTCAAGGCCCCGTCCAGGGCGTCGGCCTGGCCGGACACCGCCCGTTCGATGCGCGCCGCCTCGGCGGCCAGCCGGTCGGCGACCCCCTGCAATTGGCCATGCTGGCCGTCCAGCCGGGCGCGCATGGTCTCCAGCCGGCCTTCCGCCGCCTCGCCGGCCGATTGTAGATCCTCGGCCCGGGCGGCGATCTGGCCGGAGATCAGCTGGGCGCTTTCCCCGGCCAGTTGCGCCGATTCCGCCAGGCGCTGGGTGGCGCCGTCGAAATCCCCCAGGGTCGACAACACCCGCTTGGTGGACGCCTGGGTGATCCTGGACAGGCGCTCGCCCGCTTGATCGACCGCCTGATCGTAATCCTGGATGCGTTTGCCAATGCCGTCCAAGGCCCGGCCGAACCGCTGCTCATAATCGGCCAGGCGCTGGCCCAGGCTGCCGGAGGTCCCGTCCAGCGTGTCGGCCTGTTCACGCAGCTGGGTGGACTGCCGGGCGATCAGGGCCGCCATTTCGGCCATCTGGGACCGGGCCCGCTCGGTGGCGGCGTCCAGTGCCTGGGTCTGTTCGGCAACCTGGCGTTGAACCGCGTCCAGCCGGCGATTGGCGGCGGTGTCGGGGTTGGTCAACTCCTCCAGCAGGCGTTGCACGGGCTCCGCCGCCGCGCGGATGTCCCGGGCCCGATCCAAATGGGTGGCCAAGACCGCCACCAGGATCGCCGGTAACGCCAGGCCGGCGAACAGGCCCGCCAGCTCATGGGGCAGCAGCAAAGCCAGGTTCTCGAACCCGACGATGGCGAACAGGTAATAGACCGCCACCAGCGCCCACAGGCCCAACGCCGCCCAGATTCCCAGCTTTCGGATCCGGGAGGCGGGGTCGCCCACGGGCGCGGCGTGCTCCTCGGGCAGGGGGGGCGGGCCAATTGGGGTGGCGCTGCGCATGGTGATCCGCTCCCGCCGGTCTTCGGCGGCGAGCTCCCCATGGCCCGGGGCCGGGTGCTGCCCGCTTGGCGGCGAAAGGCTGGTCATTCCGGCGGCACTGGTTCTTTGGTCCCCGATCCGCCCACCCGGCGCGCCGTGCCATCCGGGCCTCGAATCACAACGATCAGGGTACCCTTAAACCCCAGGTCTGGCGAATGTTCGCACGGCATGGGGTGGAAGGGTCGCGACAACACTGGGCGACGATATCACGGGGCATCGGTCTGGGGGGCGGCGGGCGGTTGGCCATGCGGGGCCGTCAGGCGGTAACGACCGGGGGCGGCGACCACCGGGGGCCGGTGGCGGGCCGCCGCCCCTTGGCGGCGGCCTCCGGCACCCGGACGTATGCCAGGTCCGGCGCCGACCGTGAGCCTCCCTAAACTTGGGCCGCTGTTGCGCGATCCCCCATGCGTGGACGTTGGCACCGGTTGGCCCGGCTGGCTCGTCCACCGCACGCCCCGCTTTGTGCCACCGGGAAAGAATTTGTCAACATTCAAGCCTGACGACCGCCCGAATCGGGCTCGGTTGGGGCATTTTCTTGCGCCCGCCGGCCCGCGGCCGCCCCCGGCTGCGGGCCGGCCGCCCCGGCGCGGCC
>CAYNRD010000265.1:0-4036 GCA_964399515.1 uncultured Mycobacteriaceae bacterium
GCCCCGCCCAGAAAGCTCCACAAGAACCCGCCCACCCCAAAACCGACCCCCATGGTGTCGGCGGCGGCGGCGCCGGCCAGGGCCGCCATCAGGGCGGTTGTGATCGCGATCGCGGCGGCGTCGTTCAACAGGCTTTCGCCCTCGACCAGGATCGACAGGCGCTTGGGCGCGCCCACCTCCCGGAAGATGGCCACCACCGCCACCGGATCGGTGGTGGCGACAATGGCGCCGACCAGCAGGCACGCGATCAGGCCGAATTCCGGTGCGACCAGGAACAGGGCGTAGCCGACCACGCCCGTGGACACCGCCACGGCCACCACCGCCAATACCAGGATCGGGGCCAGGTCATCGGATGCCCGGCGCCAGTCCAGCATCAACCCGGCCTGGAACAGCAGCACGGGCAGGAACAGGGTCAGGATCGCCGCGGCGGTCACCGGCAGGGTCGCCACCGCCAGCATGACATCGTCCAGCGGCGTGATGCCCAGACCGGCCATCTGCAAGGCCGACAGCCCGCCCAAACCCAACCCGATCAGGGCCAGGAACACTGGCATGGGCAATTTGGTGCGCTGGGCGACCGGCTCCAGCAGGCTGGCCACGGCCAGCACACCGGCGATCAAGCCCACGAAAACCACCAGATCGGCCATGACGGCGCCCGCCCCCAGGGTTTATCCGGCACCGAAACAATTTTCGGCCCGGGCCAGTGCCCGCATCCCTAGCGTGGACAAAGCCGGGCGTTTAGGCAACCTGCCGCACGGCACCGGCGGCCATCGGGCCAGTGGTCTCCGCCAGCCGGTCCTGGGCGTGAATCAGGGCCAACTCCCCCCGTCCCAGCCGCACGGTCTCGGCCAGGACCGCCCGAACCCCGGCGGCGGTGGCCAGCAAGGCCCGGTCGGGGGTCAGGCCCCGCAAGCCATGGGCCAGGAATAGGGCCGCGGTCAGGTCTCCGGCACCGTTGGGCTGGATCGGCAGCACCGGATCCTCATGCAGGAAGGCGGCGTCCGGGGTCACGGCCAGCATGGCGATCCGCTGGGGGGCCTGGTCCTGTGTGACCAAACTGGTGACCAGGACCAGGCACGGGCCCCGGGCGATCAGGGCGCGGGCGGCGGTGACTGCCTCGGCGACGGTCCCGACCGCCATGCCGGTCAATATTTCGAGCTCAAAATGATTAGGGGTCAGGATGGTCGCCAGACCCAAGCCGCGGTCACGGAACAGGGCCGGCAGATCCGGTTTCACAAAGATCCCCCGCCCGCGGTCGCCGATCACCGGATCGCAGCAAAAGGCCAGGTCCGGGCGTTCGGCCCGGGCCGCCGCCACGGCGTCGAAGACGGCGGCGGCGGTGGCCGGCGCGCCCAGATACCCGCTCACGATGGCGTCCGCGGCCGTGAAGGCGCCGCGCGCATCCAGCCCCCGCACCAGGTCGGCGACCACATCCGGGCGGGTGGCGGCCCCGCCCCAATCGCCATAGCCGGTGTGGTTGGAGAACTGCACGGTCGGCACCGGCCACACTTCAAACCCCAGGCGTTGCAGGGCGAAGACCGCCGCCGAGTTGCCGACATAGCCAAAGCTGACCGAGGATTGAAACGATATGATTGTCAAGGGGATCGGCGTTTGTTTTCAGTTTAAATCTCAGGCAACGGCCAGGTGCACTTCCGGGGTTTGGCGCATCAGGCCGGCCAGGCTGGTCAACCCGCGCTCCAGATCCGCCGCCGTGTCCGGCCCGGTCAGGGTCACCCGCACCGCATGGGGGGTTTCGCCCCGGCCCGGCACGAACAGGTCGGTGGACGCCATGGAGATGCCGACGCCGTCGGCGGCCCGGATCAGGTCTTCCGCCCGCCAGGGTTCCGGCAGGTCCAGCCAGATATGAAAGCTGTTCTCGGCCCGCCGGTAGTGGAATGCCCCCAGGCAGGCTTCGGCGATCCGGTGCCGCCGGCCGGCCTCGGCCCGGACAAGGCTGGCCAGATGGGCGGCGGTGCCGTCCTCCAGCCAGCGGGCCGTGATCTCCCCCATCACCGGCGGCGCCATCCAGTTGCTGGCCCGGGACGCGGCGGAAAACCGCCCGACCCGATCCTCCGGCAGGGCGACGAAGCCAACCCGCAAGGCCGGTGTCAGGGTCTTGCTGGCCGCCGACAAGTGCACGGTCCGCTCCGGCGCGAAGGCGGCCAGGGGCGGTGGCGGCGTGTCGAACAGGTCGGCGTAGATGTCGTCCTCGATGATCGTGACGCCGTGGCGCCGGGCGATCTCGGCGACCCGGCGGCGCCGGTCCTCGGGCAGGACCGCGCAGGTCGGGTTCTGGATGGTGGGGATGGTGTAGAACAGCTTGGAGCCAGTGGCCCGGCAGGCGCCGTCGAACGCGTCGGGGTCGATGCCTTGGGCGTCCATGGCCACCGGCACCAGGTTCAGGCGGGTCAGGCCCGCCAGCGCACGGGTGCCGGACCAGGTCAAAGCCTCGACCAATACCGTGTCGCCGGGGGCGCAAAACGCCATGAAGGCGGCGGCGATGGCATGCTGGGCACCCGAGGTGACCAGCACCTGGTCCGGGCCGACGGACAGGCCCCGGCGGCCAAGATAGCGGGCGCCGGCCTGCCGATGTTGCCAGCGGCCGGTATGGGCCTGGTAGTTCAGCAAGTCCGGCAGCACTGGGTCACTGGCCAGTTCGGTCATGGCGGTGGCGAACGCGTGGGTCACCTCGGGCGGTGTCGGCGGCCGGTTGATGCCCAACTCGATGCGGGCCGGGCCGGCGATGTCGGGCATGGCCAAGGTGGCCTGGGACCGGGCGCCCGACCGGACATAGCTGCCCCGGCCGACCTCACCGGTCAAAAGCCCGCGCCGTTCCGCCTCCGCGTAGGCGCGGCTGACCGTGCCCACGGTCACCCCCAATTCCCAGGCCAAGTCCCGGTGGGTGGGCAGGCGCTCACCGATGCTGAGCCGCCCGGCATAGATGTCCTCGGCCAGCGCGTCGGCGATGCGCAAATACTTCGGCCCGGCGCGGTCGTCGATCGCCGGCATCCAACTCAGTTCCCGGGGCATAATCCCCCCTTGGCACGGATCGTTTCGAGACAATCACGGTATCGCGCCCGTGTGGATGCCGACAATCATGGAATTGTCGGGGGGCAATGTCCGGCGTGGTCACGCGGGGCCGAACCACCACACGCCGTCGGCGTCGGTGTCCCGCACCAGCATCCCTTGGTGGAACAGGTGGTTGACGTGGGCCACCGCCTCCCCCATCGCGAAGAACAGCTGCTGGGTGTCCAGATCCTGGGGGAACAACAGGTCCATGATGTCGATCATGCGCCGCCGGCGGTCGGTGACGGCGGCCCGCACCTCCGCCAGGCGCAGGTCGTGGTGATGCATCAGGTCGTCGATGCGGGCATGCAGGCCGTGGAACGGAAAGCCGTGGGACGGCAGGATCAAACTGTCCGGTGCCACGGTCTTGAACCGGGCCAGGCTGGCCAGGAAGACCGCCAGCGGGTCCCCCTCCGGCTCCATGGGGAAGACGCTGACATTGGGGCTGATCTTGGGCAGGATCTGGTCGCCGGAGATGAGGATGCCGTCGGCCTCGGCGTGCAGGCAGCTCAACTCCAGGGCGTGGCCGCCGCCGGTGATCACCCGCCAGTCCCGGCCGCCGATGCGCAGGCGGTCGCCGTCCGCGACCGACCGATGGCTGGGCGGGATCGGATGCACGGCGTTCCGGTAGGCGTGCCCCCGCCCCTGCAAGGCTGCCACCCGCTCCTCCGCCAGCCCGCAGGCGCGATAAAACCCGGCATATTGGCGGATCATGGCGTCGCTGCCGTCCAGATACAGCATGCGCGCCTGCAGCCATTCGGCCTTGGGCATCAGGAACCGGGCCGAAAACCGCTCGACCAGCCAGCCGGCCATGCCGGCGTGGTCGGGATGGTAATGGGTGACCAGCACCCGCGTGATTGGCTTGCCGTCCAGCACCGTGTCGATCAGGCCGTGCCAGACCTGTTCGGTCATGGCGTTACCGTAGCCGGTATCGATCAGAAACCAGCCGTCGCCATCGGCCAGCAGCCACAGA
>CAYNRD010000266.1:0-4016 GCA_964399515.1 uncultured Mycobacteriaceae bacterium
GATCCCGGGCGCGGGCGGTAACCGTGGCCGCCGGTGCCGCCAGGGTGCCGCCCAAGCCGGCCCGGAGCTCGAGCCCGCCGGTCACGGCCGGGCTCAGATCCGCCAGGCGGCGCAGGTCCAGATCGGCCGAGCCGGACAGAACGCCCGCCGGTGTGAGGTCGGCGGCACCCATGACGGTCAGCCCGGCGCCCGCCAGGCGCAGCCCGTCCAGGGCGATGGCACCGTCGGGGGTTCGGGTCAGGGTCACATCCAGCTCCGGCGTGGGACCGGCCAACCGCGCGGCGACGGGCAGCGTCCAAGTCAGCCCGCCCGACCGGGTGGAGAGGGTGGCATCCAGCCTGCCGTCGGCGGCCCGGGCGACGGTGAGCGGCACGTCCAACGGGCCGTCCACGACGGGTGCGCCGACCGGCCGCAGCACCGCGGCCAGGGCCGGGACGGTCAGCCTGCCCTGGGTTTGGATCACCCCGGTCAGGCCGACCCGACCGGATGCCGCCAGCACGGCCGGCCCCGCGTCCAGCACCGCGTCATCCAGCCGGATCAGCCGGTCCCGGGACAGCCAGGCCCCGGCCGCCGAGAGGGTGACCGTATCCGCCAGCAGGGCGTCCAGCGCTTCGGCGTCGGAGCGGGGGGCGTCCAGGCGCGCCGCCAGGTCCAACCCGGCGCCAGCATCGGTCCGGTCGGCCCGCAGTTCCGCCGTCAGCCGATCCCCGGCCAGGCCGGGGGCCATGGGGGCGGTCGCGGTGACGGTCACGGCCAGGCGCGGGGCCTGGAACGTGCCCGTGGCCGTGCCCTGGGCGGCCACATCCCGAAAGCCCAGGCCGGTGCCGCCCAGATAGGGGGCCACAGCATCGAAGGCGACCGGGCTGAGGCTCCAGCCCAGATCCACCCGTTGGCCGGGCAGGTCGATGGCCCCCTCGGCGCGCAGGGTCGTGGCCCGCGTCATCACCTCCAGAAGGTCCAGGCGGATGGACCCGACCGGGTCCCGGTCGGCCATGACCATCACTTCAATCCGCCCACCCGCCAGCGGCGCCAAATCCGGGGGCAGCAGCGGCCCGGGCGCCAGGCTGGCGGTCAGCTGGCCCGCCAGCCGGCCGGCCTGGTCCCGGGACAGGGCAAAGCGCGCCTCCAGATCGGCGGCACCCGCGCGCGCGGTCAGGTCGGCCGCGAAGCCGTCCAAGGTGCCGGCACCGGCCAGCATGACCCGCACCGCCGGCCGGTCGGGCATGGCCAACAGGCCGGAGACCAGCCCGCCCTCGGGCTCGGTCACGGTGCCATCCAGGGTGATCCGGCCGCTGGCCGGGTCCAAGCCCGCGGTCAGGGACAGGGTGCCGCCGACCCCGTCCAGCCGTTCGGCGTCCAGGCGCAGGCGGGCATGTTCAGCCGGGGCGATCAGCCGCGCCGACGCGGACAGGGTCAGTGTGGCCCCCCCGGCCAGGGGCGAGCCCGGGCCGCCCAGCAGGGCACCGCCCAGATCCAGCCGGTCGATGCCCGCCTGCCGGATCTCGACGCCGATCGGCAGTTGGGGCAGTCCGGCCGGGGCGCCCGGCTCGGCCCCCGGGCCGCCGGGTGCTCGTGGCGCCCGCGCCACGGTCAGGGTGCCGATGGTCAGCGCATCGATGGTCAGCCGGCCCCGGAGCAAGTCCAGGGGCGACCAGGCCAGCCGGGCACGGTCCAGGGTGATCGCCGGGCCGTCCCGGTCGGACACCACCAGATCGGTGACGTCGAGCGCGCCGGGCAGGGCGCCGCCGATCCCACCCACGGCGATGCCGATCTCGCCCGAGGACGCCACCCGTTCGACCAGGCGGGCCGCGAAGGCCTGCCCGGCCTCGGTGCGCAGGGCCAGAAGGGCGGCGGCGCCGGCCAGCACCGGCAGGGTCAGGATCGCCAGCACGGCCGCCGCGATCCACCGCCAGCGGCGGGGGCGCCTGGCGGCGTGGGCAGGGGCTTGGTCGGTCATATCCGGTCTCAAAACGCTTGGCCGATGCTGAAGTAGAGCACGAACGGGTCATCATCGGCACGGGGATTGACCGGGATGCCGAAATCGGCCCGCAGCGGCCCGATGGCGGTGTGGTAGCGCACGCCGATGCCGGCGCCGAATTGCAGGGTTTGGTCGACGCTGGGCACGGCATCCTCGAACACGGTGCCGCCGTCGAAGAACGGCACCAGGCCGATGGTCTCGGTGATCCGGTAGCGCAGCTCGACCCCGAAATCGACCAGGCTCAACCCGCCGATCGGGTCGCCGTCATCATCCAGGGGCGACGCGCCCTGGAAGGCGTAGCCGCGCACCGAGCCGCCGCCGCCGGTGAAGAACAGCGCGTCGGCCGGCACATTGTCCTGGGTTTCGCCCAGGATGGTACCCACGGATGCCCGGGCGGCCAGCACCAGCCGGCCGCGGTCGTCCAGGGTGCGATAGGCGCTGGCCAGGGCCGAAGCGCGCACGAATGGGGCCGTGGTGCCCAACAGATCGACCGACGGGGCCGCGGAGACCGCCAGGCGGCTGCCGCTGGTGGGATTCAGCAGGTCATCGCTGCTGTCCCGCCTGACCTGCCCGGGCAGGCTGACCACGGCGAAGGTCTCCGCCGGCGCGTCGTCCACCCCGGTCTCGGTGATTTCCCGCAGCGACAGGCTGACCCCCAGCGACGCGGCGACACTGTCCGACAGGCGCCGGTCCAAGCTGGCCGAGGTCGCGAAGCCTACTTCCTCGAACCCGTCCGGGCTGGCCCGGAAGCCTTCCAACTCCAGGCGCAGATCCTGGCGACGCGCCAGAAAACTGGGCTTTTGGAATTCAACCAGCCCGCTCAAGTCCGGCTCGGCGATGGCGTTGTCGCCCAGCCGGGCCACCTCGGCCTGGACGCGCAGCCGCTCGGCACCGCCGAACAGGTTGCGGTGGCCCCAGAACGCCCGCGCCGCCGCGCCTTCGGTGGTGGTGAAATCGGCGCCAGCACCCAGGAAGCGGGCTGGGCGTTCGGTGACCGTGACGTCGAACGGCACCCGGCCTTCGGGGTCCAATTGGGCCGCATCGGCCACCACGACGCTGGAAAACACGCCCAGGGAGCGGAAATCATCGGCGATTTCGCCCGCTTGGCCCGGGTGGTACGCAACGCCGGGCCGCACCGGCGCCCGCCGGCGCAGGAAGGCCGGCCGGATCGCCTGGGTGCCGGTGATCCGCAACGGGCCGGCGGCGGCCATCGGTCCGGGCTCCAGCGCATAGGCCAGCTCCACGGTTTGGCTGGCGTGATCGACGAACACTTGGCGCACCGGCACATCGGCGAAGGGGTGGCCTTGGTCGGCCATCTGGGCGATCAGCCGGTCCCCGGCCGCCAGGATGGCCGCCGCCCGGGCCGGGTCGCCCGAGGCGATGCCCAGATCCGCGCGGTCGATCGGCACCGGCGGCCGAGGCCGGCCGTCCCGGGCATCGACCAGATCGACCATGGTGATGCGGTAGCGCGGACCGGGGGCGATGGTGACCGTGACCGGCACCGGTCCCGGCCCCGCATCGGGCGCCTCGCCGGACACCACCGCCGCCAGGGTCTGGCCCGCGACCGTGGCGTCCAGGGCCGGGTTGAAATACCCCTCGGCCCGCAGGGCGGCCCGGAACCGGTCCAAGTCCTGTTCCGCCCGCCGGGCCACGCCGCCCAGGGTGCGCGGCGGCGTGGCCGCCAGCTGGTCCAGCAAGGACAGCTCCAGCAAGGGAACCGCGGGATCCCCCTCGATGTCAAAGGTCACGGTGTATGCCACGCCCTGTTCAGCGTCTTGCGCTAGGCCTCCCGTAATCAGGCAAATAAAGGTCAACACCGCGGAAAAAACGCAGATCGGCAGGTACTTTAATATCAGTGTCATATTTGAGTTCGGTCGGCGGATCTCAATAGGAGGCTTGTGCTGGTTCGTGAGAATTCGGGTATTGTTTGACAAATATTGGGCGGTCGTGGTTCGTTCATTGTCCCTTGGGCGCCGCCGCCATGATCCCACCCATCAGGATCCCACCCATCAGGATCCCACCCATCAGGATCCCACCC
>CAYNRD010000267.1:0-4010 GCA_964399515.1 uncultured Mycobacteriaceae bacterium
CGCACCCCCCTGCAGCCCCGCCACATAGACCAGGAAGAAGGCGAGGCCCCACCCGGCCCCCAGGGCCGGCACCAGCGCGATCAAGACCGCCCCCGCCAGGACCATCACGCTCACCTCAAGCCCCAACGCGTAATAGGGGCGCAGCAAATAGGCCTCGTTCAGGATCGATTCCAGCACCTGGGCGTGGATCTCCACCCCGGGCAGCACCTCCCCCAGGGGGGAGATCCGCAAATCCCGCAGGCCCTCGGCCGAGGTGCCGACCAGCACCAGCTTGCCGCGCAGGGCGGCGGGGTCGAAGCGGTTGGCCAGCACATCGGCGGCAGAGACATAAAGATCCCGGTCCGACCAGCCGGCCCGCACCCAGATCTTGCCGTGGCGGTTGGTCGGGATCAGCCGCCGGGCGACGATCACCCCTTCAATGCCCACCCCGCGCGGATCGACCCGGATGCCGTAGCTGGACTGGCGGGTGGCGACCCGCAGCATCTCGACTGACAAGGACGGGTAGATGGCCCCATCGACCATCATCACCGCCGGGACCCGGCGCACCACGCCGTCGGGCTCGGTATCCAGGGAGAACATGCCCAACCCTTGCGCCGAGGTCTCCAAGGGCTCGGTGTTGCGCAAGACGCCCTGGAACTTGGTCAGGAACGGCCGGGGATCGCCGTTGAATTCCACCGGCTGCTTGACCATCAGCGGCTCATCGGGGCGGATCGCCGCCTGGTCGGCGGTGGCGGACTTGCCCAACACCACCGGCGCCTGGCGCAAGACATTGGCCAGGATCTCATCATTGGAGGGCAGCTGGCGCAATTGCACCGCCACGGGCTCGGGCAGGTTGAAGGCGCTGGCCGCGAACTGGGCCGGCGACAGCCGGTCCGGCTCCGGGAAGATCACGTCGAAGCCAACCACGACGGCGCCGGCATTGACCGCGTTGACGATCAGCTTGGCGATTTCGGTGCGCGGCCACGGCCATTGGCCGACGGTGTTCAGGCTGGCCTCGTCGATGTCGATGATCGCCACCGGGTGGCTTTCGGCCACGCGCGGGTGCAGTTTTTGAAAGCTGTCGAAATTCCAGGCGCGCACGGTTTCCAGCCAGGGCGGGTCGGCGACGCGCACCGCGGCCATGCCCAGCAGCAGCAAGACGGCCAGAAAGCGCGGGCCGATCAGGATCCTGCGCAGCCGTTTCAGCATGATCCCACGGGGGCCGCCATGAACCCGGTGCCGCCGCCACCCGCCTGGACGCCGTCCCCGCCCCGCCGCTTCGCCATATCGCCCTGTCCTCCGGGCGGAGGCCCTATCGCCCCGACCGATCCTGAGAGTCCGTCCCACCAGCACTGTCGAAGTCGGGCATACCACACCCGCACGGGCCATTCAGCCACCGTGATCACGGGCCGGTCAGGGACCCTCCCCGGGGTCGGGGTTGCCTAGCGCACATATTCACAAGCGGGTACGCTTTGCATCGGTGTCGGAGGCCGGCACCGCGGGAGGACCGCCATGGACAACGCAGCGCTTCAGGTCGACTTCAAATCGGTGCCGCGGATCACGACCGCACCAGGCGCCAGTACCGGCATCGGCCCGTTTCTGGCCGAGGCGTTCGGGTGCCGCCGGGTGCTGGTGGTCACCGACCGGGGCGTGCACGGCCTGGGCCTGACCGGGGATGCGATGGCGGGCCTGGCCCAGGCTGGGGTCGAAGCGGCGGTCTTCGACGGTACCCGCGCCGACCCGCCGGAAGCCGTGGTTTTGGAGGCGGTCGGTCAGGCGCGGGAGATGGGCGCGGACGGGGTAATCGGGCTGGGCGGCGGCTCCTCGCTGGATGTGGCCAAGCTGGTGGCGCTGTTGGTGCGCTCCCCCCAGCCGCTGGACCGGATCTACGGCGTGGGTCTGGCCCAGGGCCCGCGTCTGCCCTTGGTCCAGGCGCCGACCACCGCCGGCACCGGCTCCGAGGTGACGCCGATCGCCATCGTCACCACCGGCACGGCGGAAAAGAAGGGCGTGGTTGCCAGCCAGTTGATGGCCGACGCCGCCTTTCTGGACCCGGACTTGACCCTGGGCCTGCCGCCGAAGGTGACCGCCGCGGTCGGCATTGACGCAATGGTGCACGCGATTGAGGCGTACACCTCCGCCCGGCTGAAGAACCCGATCTCGGACGGGCTGGCCCGCCAGGCCCTGGCGTTGTTGTGGCCGAACATCCGCCAAGCGGTCGCCGATGGCACTGACCGGGCTGCGCGCGGGGCGATGCTGCTGGGCTCGATGCTGGCCGGCATGGCATTCTGCAACGCGCCGGTCGCCGCCGTGCACGCCCTGGCCTACCCAATCGGTGGCCAGTTTCACGTGCCCCACGGCCTGTCCAACAGCCTGGTGCTGCCCCATGTGCTGCGCTTCAACATGGCCGGCCCGGACGGCCAGAAGGCCCGGGCACTGTACGATCAGTTGAGCGATATCCTGGCCCCCGGCCGGGGGGCCGATGGCGTGGTCGCGGCCCTGGCGGCGCTGGCGCCCGATTTGGGCATCGAAACCCGCTTGGGCGAGGTTGGCATCAGCCACAATCACCTGCCCAAGCTGGCCGAGGACGCGATCGCCCAACAGCGGCTGCTGGTCAACAATCCGCGCCCGGTCAGCCAAGCGGATGCGCTGGCCATCTACCAGGCGGCCCTGTGATCCCGGATCGGGCGCCATCCGGCCCGGTTTCGCTTGCGATCCGCGCCCTGGCACCGTAAACGGGCGCCCACCGCATGCTTGATGTTTAAACAATTCCAAGAAAAACCAAGTACGGGAGAAGACGTCGATGACCCAATCCATCGGACATTTCGTGGGCGGCGAGCGGATCGCCGGCGCCCAGGGCCGCATGGGGCCGGTGTTCAACCCGGCCACGGGGGAGGTTGCGGCCCAACTGGCCTATGCCAGCCGGGCGGAGACCGAACGGGCGATCGGGGTCGCCGCAGACACCCTGGGGGCCTGGGCCGCGACGCCGCCGATCCAGCGCGCGCGGATCATGTTCAAGTACAAGGAATTGCTGGATCGGCACATCGACGATCTGGCCCGGCACCTCGTCGGCGAGCACGGCAAGGTGTTCCAGGACGCCAAGGGAGAGGTGCTGCGCGGCATTGAGGTGGTCGAGCAGGCCTGCGGCATCCCCTATATGCTCAAGGGCGACTTCAACGAGAATATCGGCGGCGGCATCGACGTCTATTCGATCCGCCAGCCGGTCGGTGTGGTGGCGGCGATCACGCCGTTCAACTTCCCGGTCATGATCCCGTTGTGGATGTCGGCCATGGCGATCGCCTGCGGCAACACCGTGGTGCTGAAACCGTCCGAAAAGGACCCCTCGGCCCCGTTGATGCTGGCCGATCTGGCGCTGGAGGCCGGGCTGCCGCCGGGTGTGCTGAACGTGGTCAATGGCGACCGGGAGGCGGTCGATACCCTGATCGAGGACGAGCGGGTCAACGCGGTCAGCTTCGTGGGCTCGACCGCGATCGGCGCCGCGATCTATGCCAAGGCGGCCGCCCACGGCAAGCGGGTCCAGGCCCTGTGCGGGGCCAAGAACCACATGGTGATCCTACCGGACGCGGATCTGGACAAGGCCGCCGATGCCCTGATGGGCGCCGGCTACGGCTCCGCCGGCGAGCGCTGCATGGCGATCTCGGTGGCGGTCGCGGTCGGCGATGTCGGTGATCGGCTGATCGCGGCGTTGGAGCCCAAGGTGCGGGGCTTGAAGATCGGCCCCGGCCTGGACCCGGACAGTGAGATGGGCCCGTTGGTGACTGCCCAGCACCGGGACCGGGTGGAGGAGTATGTGCAAGTGGGCGTCGATGAGGGCGCTAAGCTGGTGGTCGATGGGCGCGGCCTGAAGCTGCAGGGCTATGAGACCGGCTTCTTCACCGGCGGCAGCCTGTTCGACCATGTCTCCCCGGATATGCGCATCTATCGGGAGGAGAGCTTCGGCCCGGTGCTGTCCGTGGTGCGCCAGCCGGACCTGAAGGGGGCCTTGGACTTGGGCAACGCCCATGAATACG
>CAYNRD010000268.1:0-3969 GCA_964399515.1 uncultured Mycobacteriaceae bacterium
CGCGTCGGTCACCCAGCCGGCGCCGAAGCTTTCCCAGGCCAGCAGATCGACCCCGCGCGCGCCCAGCATGGACCACATGGCCATCTCGACGGCGCCGGTGTCCGAGGCCGGCACGATGCCCAGTTTCCAGTCGTCCGGCAGACCCAGGATCGCCTTCGATCGGTCGATCACTTGGGCCAATTTCTTTTTGGCAGGGCCGGCCCGGTGGGAACGGCCAAGCACCGCTCCTTCCAGGGCCTGAAGGGTCCAGCCGGGGCGCTTGGCGCACGGTCCGGACGAGAAGTTAGGGTTCGCCGGGCGATCCGCCGGCAAAACGAGCGTCTGCGTGGTCAATGTGTCCTCCACCCTTGCAGATGGCAGCACCCCGTTGGGGGGGCGTGTCCCACCGCCGGGTCTATGGGAGGGGCTGGAGGCTGTCAACGGGGCTGGATCAATTCAGCCACGCCGCGCGCGGACCGGGGGCGTCTATACCCCCGGTCTCCTTAAGTTGGACGCGTAAACCCTGAACCCTGCGTGCTCCAAGGTTTTCGCTATGGGTCTTATGCGCGCTTACTCCGCCGCATGGGCGTTCCGGGCCGCGACTTCGTCGGCGTATTTCTGGCGCATGGCCTCGACCGCCTTTTCGTGCACGGCGGCCAGTTCCGGGCGAAGCTTCTTGGCCCGGGCTGCGGAGTCCAGGGTGGGCAGATGATGGCCCTGGAAATGGGGCATGACATGCCGGGCGATCAGCTCATAGCTTTTCTTAGTCGCTTCCGGGTTGGCCCAGTTGTGGGCCAGCATCAGATAGGCGCCGAAGCCGCCATTGCTTTGCGTTTGCAACCGTTCGATCTGGGCCACGGCCCGGTCGGGCGTGCCGATGGCACCGAAGCCGCTTTCGTTCACGAAGTCGATCATTTCCCGGACCGTCTCCCCGGGCACGGCCATCTGCGGGAAGGCGGCGACGGCCTGGAAATAGTGGAACCATTGCTCGATGCCGTATTCCACATCCCGATAGGCCTGCTCCTCGGTCTCGGCGATGTGCACCAGGCCGACCAGCCGCCATTTCGACCGGTCGACGGTCTTGCCATGGGCCTTGGCTTCGGTCTCGATGACATCCCAGTGCAGCGCCAACGCGTCGAAGCCCGCCGCCGTGGTGGCACCGATCGACAGCATGCCGACCCCGTGCCGCCCGGCCAGACGCGGGCCGGCCGGCGAGGCGACGGCGGCCGTGCAGACATCGAACAACGGGTTGGAGTAAGGGCGCAGGTGCAACCGCGCATCGTGCAACTGCCACCGGTCATTCTGGAAACTGATCGGCTGTTCGGAGGTCAGCAGGTGCATGATCACGCCGAGGCTGTCTTCCAGCAGCCCGCGGGTCTGGCTTTGGTCCAGGCCGATCATCTTGCCGTCGGTGGGCAACGCCCCGGGGCCGACCCCCATCATCACCCGGCCCCGGGTCAGATGGTCCAGCATCACGATCCGCTCGGCCACCCAGAGCGGGTTGTGGTAGCTCAGGCTGACCACGCCGGTGCCCAGCTTGATGTCCCGGGTGTGCTGGGCCGCGGCGGCGATGAAGATTTCCGGCGAGGCGATGATCTCGGACCCCGCCGAGTGGTGCTCGCCGATCCAGGCCTCGTCATAGCCGCACCGGTCCAGCCATTCGATCAGCTCGATATCATTGCGCAGGGCCAGGGTCGGGTTGATGCCCGGTTTGTGGAACGGCGCCAAAAAAATGCCGAAACGCATGCGATCGGTCATGATGCTTCCTCCCATATCTGTTTCCGGACCACTTGCGGGCCCTTGATATGGAAAGCTTGAGCCATTCCGGCGCAGCCGGCAATGGCCGACAGGCCCGACCCGCGGTCAGTCCGGCAGGGTCATCACCCCCTCCTGCACGGCGCCTATGTGTCCTGGGATCTGCACCCGCGCCGCCGGGCCGGTGCCCGCCAGCGTGCAACGCAAGGCCCCGCCCCGGTTCGACACCTGACGGGCAAAAAGCGCGGTCTTGCCCAGGCGGTTCGCCCAGTAGGGGGTCAGAATACAGTGGATCGAGCCCGTAACCGGATCTTCGGGGATGCCGTGCTGAGGTGCGAAATAGCGGCTGACGAAATCGCAGTCCTGGCCGGGGGCGGTCACGATGGCACCGCGGCTGCCCAGATCGGTGACCCAGGCCAGGTCAGGGGCCAAGCCCGCCACCGTCTCCGCCGTTTCGAACACGAACAGCCAGTCCCCCTCCCCCGGGGCATAGTCTGCGGTCAAACAGGCAACCGGCGATGCCCCCAGGGCATTAGCCGCACCCTCCGGCGCCAGCTTCCGTTCGGGCGGCAAGCAGGGAAAATCCATTTCCAGCCAGTCCCCATCGCGGGTGACAGCTAGGGTGCCAGACTTCCGTGTGTGGAATGTCACCCGGTCCATGCCGGGCTGCAACCGGGTCAAGACCACATGCGCCGACGCCAGGGTGGCATGACCACACAAGGCCACCTCATGGGCCGGCGTGAACCAGCGCAGCTCAAAGTCCGGCCCATCGGCAACCAAAAACGCAGTTTCGGAAAGGTTGTTTTCCAGCGCGATCGCCTGCAACAGGGCGTCGTCCGGCCAACGGTCCAAGGGCATGACGGCGGCTGGGTTGCCACCGAACGCCCGGTCCGTGAACGCATCAATCTGATGTAACGGGATTTTCATGGTCGCCCCTCCAATCCTGTTGGATGGGTAACGCGGAACAGGCGCCGGCTCACCCAGCAAGATGTCCCAGGACAATCCGGGGGCAGGGTCAGGCGGCGACCCGGGCCACGGCGCCGACGATGTCATCGATCACCTGGGACAGCAGGTCCCGGTCGTCCGCCTCCCCCATTACCCGGATCACCGGTTCGGTGCCGGATTTGCGGATCACCAGCCGGCCGCAGCCATTCAACCGGTCCTCACCGGCGCGGATCGCGGCTTGCACGGTATCCGCCTCCAACGGCGCGACGCCGGACGCCTCGAACCGGACATTTTTCAGGATCTGCGGCACGGGCTCGAACACCTGGGCCAATTCGGACAGCGGTCGGCCCTCACCCGTCAGCACCGCCAGCACCTGCAAGGCCGCCAGCAGCCCGTCGCCGGTGGTGGCGTGGTCGCTCATCACGATGTGGCCGGACTGCTCCCCACCCAGGTTGCAGCCCCGCTCCCGCATGCGCTCGACCACGTAACGGTCGCCCACCCGGGTGCGCTCCAGGCCCAAGCCCAGGCCGGCCAGATACCGCTCCAGCCCCAGATTGGACATCACCGTGGCGACCACCGCACCGCCGGTCAGCCGTCCGGCACCGGCCCAGGACCCGGCGATCAAGGCCATCAACTGGTCCCCGTCGATCCGGCGGCCAGCCTCATCGGCCATGATCAGGCGGTCGGCGTCACCGTCCAGGGCGATGCCCAGGCTGGCGCCGGTCTCGACCACGGTCCGGCACATGCGGTCGGTCGCGGTGGCGCCCACACCGTCATTGATGTTCAGCCCGTTGGGCGCCACGCCCAGTTCGATGATCTCGGCCCCCAACTCCCACAGGATGCGCGGGGCGGTCTTGTAGGCGGCACCATGGGCGCAATCGATGACGATCTTCAGCCCGTCCAGGGTCAGCCCCTTGGGCACGGTCGCCTTGGCGAACTCGATATACCGCCCGGCGGCATCCTCCAGCCGGCGGGCCCGGCCCAGATCGCCGTTGCCGGGCCGGGAGTCCGCCAAGCGCGCGCGGTCGGCGACCAGGGCTTCGATCTCGGCTTCGATGGCGTCGGACAGCTTGAAGCCGTCAGGCCCAAACAGCTTGATGCCATTGTCCTGATACGGGGTGTGGGAGGCGGAAATCATCACCCCCAGATCGGCGCGCATCGACCGGGTCAGCATGGCCACAGCCGGGGTCGGCAACGGCCCGACCAAATTGACGTCCATGCCCATGGCGATAAAGCCCGCGACCAGGGCCGGCTCCAGCATATAGCCGGACAGGCGCGTGTCCTTGCCGA
>CAYNRD010000269.1:0-3947 GCA_964399515.1 uncultured Mycobacteriaceae bacterium
CCACCCCGCCCTAGTCGATCACGCCCCGGAACGCCTTGAAGCTGACGTCGTCGCGCCGGAACACGTCGGTGACATCGGTGATCAGCAGCGGATTGCGCAGATCGGGCTTGTCCGAGCCATAACGCAGCATCGCCTCCCGATAGGGGATCTGGCGGAACGGCATCGGGGAGACCGGCTTGCTGGTGCCCGTGAAACCGGCCAACTCCTCGAACACCCCATGCAGCACCGGCTCGACCACGGCGAAGACATCCTCCTGGGTGGCGAAGGCCATTTCCAGGTCCAGCTGGTAGAACTCACCCGGGCTGCGGTCGGCCCGGCTGTCCTCGTCCCGGAAGCAGGGCGCGATCTGGAAGTAGCGGTCGAAGCCGGACATCATCAGCAGCTGCTTGAACTGCTGGGGTGCCTGGGGCAGCGCATAGAACTTGCCCGGATGCAGGCGCGACGGCACCAGGAAGTCCCGGGCCCCCTCGGGGCTGGACGCGGTCAGGATCGGGGTTTGGTACTCCACGAAGCCCAGGTCGGTCATCCGGCGCCGGATCGAGGTGATCACCTGGGCGCGCAGGTGGATGTTGCGCTGCATCTTGGGCCGCCGCAGATCCAGGAACCGGTTGCGCAGGCGCACCTCCTCGCCGGCGTCCTCGTCCGAGTTGACCTGCAGCGGCACCACCTGGGCGGCGGACTGGATGTCGAGCGCGTGAATCCGCACCTCAATCCGGCCGGTCGGCAGGTCGTCATTGATCGTCTCGGCCGTGCGGCTGACCACGGGGCCGGTGACCGTCACCACGCTTTCCACCCGGATGCCGGCGGCCAGCTTGGCGTAAGCCTCCGTCTCGGCCTCCACATCCGGTTCCACCGCGCATTGGGTCAGGCCGTACTGGTCGCGCAGGTCGATGAAGATCAGCCCGCCATGATCGCGCACCCGATGGATCCAGCCGGACAGGCGCACGGTCTGGCCAGCGTCGTCTTCACGCAGTTGGCCACAGGTGTGGGTGCGGTAGGCATGCATCGGGGACTTTCCGTTCTCTGGTCAGGCGTCACGAGGGCGGCAATGACCATCGGGCCTTCGGGCTTGTCAAGCGCGGGGCCGCTTTGCAACGGCGCTGTCACACTGATATGACGGTCGGGGACGCGGGCCGGGACGGCGCGCGCCCGGCGGCCCTTCACCTGAGGAGCGGATGCTCGACCACGGCCCCTTGCCCGTCTTGACAACGACCGACGCGCTTGATGCCTTCTGCCGGTCGCTCGCGGGCGAACGCTTCGTGACGGTGGACACCGAATTCATCCGGGAAAACACCTACTACCCAAAGCTGTGCCTGGTGCAGCTGGCCGGGTCCGGGGATCGGGTCGCGGCGGTCGATCCGCTGGCCGAGGGCATCGACCTGGCCCCCCTGTTTGACCTGATGGCCGCCCCTTCGATCCTGAAGGTGTTCCATTCCGCCCGCCAGGATGTGGAAATCTTCGTCAACCTGGCGGGCGCGCCACCCGCCCCGCTGTTCGACACCCAGGTGGCCGCCATGGTGTGTGGATTCGGCGAACAGGTCGGCTATGAACGGCTGGTGCAAAAGCTGGCCGATGCCCGGCTGGACAAAAGCTCCCGCTATACGGACTGGGCCCGGCGCCCGCTGACCGACCGGCAGATCCAATACGCCCTATCCGACGTCACCTATCTGCGTCAGTGCTTCGAAGCCCTGGACCAAATCCTGACCGAGCGCGGGCGCGGCCATTGGGTCGATGACGAGATGGCGGCCCTGACCGACTCCGCCACCTACCGGGTCGAGCCCCGGGACGCCTGGCGGCGGATCAAGACCCGGTCGTCGGACGGCAAGTTCCTGGCCGTGCTCCGGGAGCTGGCCGCCTGGCGGGAGGAGGAGGCCCAGCGCCGGGACCAGCCCAAGACCCGGGTGCTGAAGGACGACTCCCTGATGGAGATCGCCAGCCACGCCCCGCGCACCGTCGAGGATCTGGCCCGTACCCGGGGACTGTCCGACGGCATGGCCGCCGGGCGGATCGGCAAGGCGGTGCTGGAGGCGGTCGAGGCCGGCCTGGCGGTGCCGAAATCCGACCGGCCGAAGGTGCCGAAACGGGCCGAAAGCCCGCCCGGCCTGGGCCCGGTGGTGGAGTTGTTGAAGGTGCTGTTGCGCCTGAAGGCCGAGGAGGCGGAGGTGGCCCCGCGGCTGATCGCCTCGGCGGACGATCTGGAGCGGATCGCCGCCGACGACACGGCGGACGTGCCGGCCCTGACCGGCTGGCGGCGGGAGGTGTTCGGCGCCCAGGCGCTGGCGTTGAAAGCGGGCGATGTGGCCTTGGCGATCCAGGGCGGGGCGATCCGGATCGTGGAGGCGGCATGACGCGCCGTCGCGACCGGCGCCCGGCGTGGACGATGGCGCTCGCCGCCCTGGCGGGGTTGGCGGCGTGCGGCCCCGCCGCCGAACGGGCCGAAGACGACCCGCGCCGGTTTTCCGTGCCCGTGGCATGCGAAATCGGCACCGACTGCATCATCCATGTCTATCCGGATACCGATCCCGGGCCCCTAGCCCGGGACTTCATGTGTCGGCACCTGGCCTATGACGGCCATGACGGCATCGACATCCGCACGCCCAGCTATGTGGAGATGTGGCGGGGGGTGGACGTGATCGCCGCGGCGCCGGGCACGGTGCTTGGCGTCCGCGACGGCGAGCCCGACCGGCGGGTCACCTCCATCGACGCGGCCCAGCGCGGCGGCAAGCAGGCCGGCAACGGCGTGACCCTGGACCACGGCGACGGCTGGCGCAGCCAGTACGCCCATCTGCGGCAAGGCTCGGTGACGGTCCAGGTCGGCGACCGGGTGGAGCGGGGACAGGTCCTGGGTCAAATCGGCCTGTCGGGTGCGACCAATTTTCCCCATTTGGAATTCCGGGTGTTCCAGGGCGACACCCGCATGGACCCGTTCACCGGCCGGCCGGCCAACACCGACGCGCCGTGCGGTGATCTGACCGGCAGCCTGTGGACCGCCGATGCCCTGGCCCAGCTGGGCTATATCGGCACGGGCGTGTTGAAGATCGGCTTCGCTGGCGGCGCGATCGAGGCTGAGGCGGCCCGCCGGGGCGCGGGCGTGGCCGGACGGGTGATCGCCCCCCAGACCCCGGCGCTGGTGGTGTGGGCCGACGGTTTCGGCCTGGAGGTCGGCGACCAAGAACGATATCGGATCAGCCTGCGGGGCCAGACCGTCTTCGACCAGACTTTGGACCTGCAGGAGGACCGGCTGACCTGGTTCCGGTTCGCCGGCCGCCGCATGCCCGATGGCGGCTGGCCGCCCGGGCGGTATGACGGGCTTTACCAGTTGATCCGGGATGGCGAGGTCTTGGCCGAACGCCGGACATGGGTCGCCGTCCAGCCCCAGTGAGCCCTCCTCACACCAACAGCTTGGGATGGGTGAACAGGGCCAGCCGGGCACAGTCCGGGCCCCAGCCCGCCCACGGCGCCGGGCTGTCCAGCACCACGAGGCCGGCGGTCGGGAACTTGGCGGTCAGATCCCGCGTTGCCGGGTCCCGCCCATCCCGGGCCAGGGCCAGCGCCAGCTCTTGCAGGTCCGGATTGTGCGCGACCACCATCACCGTCGGGCAGCCGTCCTCCAGCGCCGCCAGCCGCCGCAACAGCGCGCCAGCGCCGGTCAGGTACAGGCCCCGGTCCCGCTCGACCGGGACCGTCCGGCAGGTCTGGGTCTGCACCAGGGCCAGGGTGTCGGCCGCCCGGCGGGCGGTGGAGCACAGGATGCGCGCCGGCGTCAGGCCGGCCTGGACCAGATAGCGGCCTATCACCAGGGCCGCCCGCTCCCCCCGTGGGTTCAGCGGTCGGTCATGGTCGGCCAGGCCAGGGTCCGCCCAATCGGACATGGCGTGGAGCAGCAGGATCAGCGTCGTCATGGCGCGGTTTGTAACACCCGGGTCATGGTTGTGTGCGGAAAAGGG
>CAYNRD010000270.1:0-3943 GCA_964399515.1 uncultured Mycobacteriaceae bacterium
CGAAGGCCATGACCACGACGGCGGCGCCGTGCCGGCGCACCAGCCGGGCCTGGTCCAGGAACGGCCCCTCCCCCTCCTTCAGGGAGATGGAATTGACGATCGCCTTGCCCTGCACGCATTTCAGGCCGGCCTCGATCACCTCCCATTTGGAGCTGTCGATCATGATCGGCACCCGGGCGATGTCCGGCTCGGCCATGATCAGATTCAGGAACCGGCGCATGGCCGCCACGGAATCCAACAGCCCCTCGTCCATATTGACGTCCAGGATCTGCGCGCCGCCCTCGACCTGATCGCGGGCGATCGCGACCGCGTCGTCATAGCGGTCCTCGGCGATCAGCTTGCGGAACTTGGCGGAGCCGGTGACGTTGGTGCGCTCGCCAATGTTGATGAAGCGGCCGGTGGTGGCGGTCATCGGCTCAACCCACCAGTTCGAACGGCTCAAGGCCGGACAGGTAGAGGCCCCTGGGCCGGTCCGGGATGGCGCGGGGGGCAACGCCCTGGACCGCGTCCCGGATCGCTTGGATATGGGCGGGCGTGGTGCCGCAGCAGCCGCCGACGATGTTGACCAGCCCGTCCCGGGCCCAGGCGCCCAGATGGCCCGAGGTCATCTCCGGCGTCTCGTCATAGCCGCCGAAGGCGTTCGGCAACCCGGCATTGGGATAGACACTGACCCGCGCATCGGCGACCCGGGACAGGTCGGCCAGGAACGGCCGCATCTGCTCGGCCCCGAGCGCGCAGTTCAGGCCGATCGCGAACGGTTTGGCGTGGCGCACCGAAATCCAAAACGCCTCGGCGGTTTGGCCGGACAGGGTGCGGCCGGACAGATCGGTGATCGTGCCGGAGATGATCACCGGCAGGGTCTCGCCACGCGCCTCGAACACCTCGTCGATCGCGAACAGGCAGGCCTTGGCGTTGAGCGTATCGAAGATGGTCTCCACCATCAGCACATCGACGCCGCCCGCGATCAGCCCGCGCACCGCCTGGCCATAGGCCTCTTTGAGGGTGTCGAAATCAATGTTGCGCGCCCCAGGGTTGTTGACGTCGGGGGAGATCGAGGCCGTGCGGTTGGTGGGGCCGATGGCGCCGGCCACCCACAGGACCCGGTCCGGCTGCTCGGCCTCGACCGCGTCCCGGGCCCGACAGGCCAGCCGGGCCCCGTCCTCGTTCAGCTCATAGGCCAGATCCTCCATCCCGTAGTCGGCCTGGGCGACGGTGGTGGAGGAGAAGGTGTTGGTGGCCGCGAAATCGGCGCCGGCCCGGTAATACGCCTCATGGATCAGCTGGATCAGGTCCGGGCGGGTCAGGGTCAACAGGTCGTTGTTGCCGGTGGGGTCGATCGGCCAGTCCCGAAACCGGTCACCCCGGTAATCGTCGGGCGTCGGCTTGGCGGCCTGGATCATGGTGCCCATGGCCCCGTCCAGGACCAGGATGCGGGCCTCGGCAGCCTCAAGCAGGTGCCGGCGGCGGTCGGCGCGGGTTCGGGTGCTCATCAGGCGGCGGCCTCCAGCCCGGTGCCGTCATCGCCGTCCGACAGGGCCTTGAGCACCTTGCGGGTGGGATCCAGCTTGTTCAGGCAATAGAAATGAAAGTCACGGACCCCGCCTTGGTGCAGGCGTCGGCACAGGTCCACGGCATGGTCCACGGCCAGGCGCCGGACCGCGTCCGCGTCTTCCTGCCGCTCGGCGAAGGCCGCCTCCAGCGCGCGCGGCACGGACGCGCCGCACCGCCGCGCGAAGGAAAACGCCCGGGCGGGATCGCCGATCGGCAGGATGCCGGGGACCAGAGGCTGGGTGATGCCCGCGGCCACCGCCCGGTCCCGCCAGGCCAGGAACCTGTCGGCGGAGAAGAAGAACTGGCTGACCGCCCGGCTGGCGCCGGCCGCCAGCTTGCGCTTCAGATGGTCCAGATCGGCGGCGGCCGAGGCGGCTTCGGGATGGACTTCCGGATAGCAGCCGACCGCGATGTCGAATTCGCCGATGGCCCGCAGCCCCGCCACCAGCGCGGCGGCGCCGGCATACCCCTCCGGATGGGCGCGGAACGGCCCCTCCACCCCCGGCATGTCGCCGCGCAGGGCCACGATGCGGCGCACGCCCATCTGGTGCCAGTCCCGGGCGACGCGGTCGACCTCCGCCCGGCTTTGACCCACGCAGGTCAAATGGCCGGCCGCCGGCAACCCCGCCTGCCGCACGCGGGCGAGGGTGGCCGTGGTGCGCGAGCGGTCGGTGCCGCCGGCACCATAGGTCACCGAGACATGGCCGGGCGCCAGGGCCTTCAGCCCATCCAGCAGCCGGCCGAACCCGTCCGACCCGGGCCCGGATTTGGGGGGAAACACTTCGAAGCTGATCGGCATGGGGGAGGTCGCCTCTTTCTGTCGAAAGATGCCCATATAAAGATATCTTTATCTTTGGCGGGTCAAGCGGGAAATCCAGCCGGCGCCGATCCACAGGTTTGGCGGGCATTCAATTAGAACATAAACTATTTTTGTTATAAATTACGGGGATGCAACGGATTCCCGCTGGCGGTGGCGGTCCATACCCTTGACAATATTGCCCGTGACAGTTTGCGTGATGGCCGCTGCGGCGCAGCATGGCCGGCGGCCCGCCGCATGTGGCGCCGCGACCCAAGAAATTTGGGCCTTCGCGACAGGGCCCCCCAACGAACAGCAGAGGCAGAGCATGACCGGAACCCGTTTCACCCCGTCCCGCCGCACCGTGATCGCCGGGGGCGCCGCCGTCGCCGCCGGCCTGGCCATGCCCGCCTTGCGGGTCCGCACCGCCAAGGGCGCCAGCGCGCTGAAGGTCGGTGTCTATGGCGGCTACTTCAAGGACAGCTTCGATGAGCACATCTTCCCCGCCTTCACCGAGGCGACCGGGGTCGAGGTGCAGTCGATCGCCGAGCCGACCGGGTCGGCCTGGATGGCGCAACTGCAAAACGCGCTGCTGGCCGACCAGGTGCCGGCCGACGTCAACATGATCGCGCAGACCGAGCGGATCCGTGGTGAGAATATCGAGCTGTGGGCGCCCCTGGATGAAAACCGGCTGCCCAACGCCACCAACCTGCTGGACACTTTCGTTAGCCGCTACCCGTCGGGCGCGATCGCCAATGTGGGGGCGGTCAGCTGGTACATCACGCTGGTCACCAACACCGAGGTGTATCCCGACGCCCCGGAAAGCTGGGCCGAGATGTGGGATCCGCGCCATGAGGACTCGATCGGCCTGTTGGCCCTGGCGTCCAACTCCTTCCTGTTGGAAGTGACCGCCAGCACCTATTTCGGCGGCACCGAGATCCTGTCGACCGAGGACGGGGTGCTGGAGGTGATGGCCAAGCTGGCCGAGCTGAAAGACAATGTGCGCCTGTGGTACCGGGATGAAGGCCAGTTCCAGGCCGCGTTGCAGGTCGGCGAAATCCCCATGGGCCAGTATTACCATGACGTCACCGGCCTGGCGGCGGCCGACGGCTTCCCGGTCCGCTCCACCTTCCCCAAGGAGGGCGGGGTTCTGGACTCGGGCTCCTGGTGCGTGTTGAAGAACTCCAAGATGCTGGAGGAAGCGCACGTATTCATGGATTACATGTGCCAGCCCGAAATCCAGACCAAACTGTCGCTCCGGGTCGGCACGGCGCCGACCGTGCGGCGGGACCTGACCAGCCTGACCGACGCGGATTTCGCCGCTGTCTCCAGCGACATCCCGCCGATCATCCCGGAATACGGCTTGTATCTGGAAAAGGGTGACTGGGTCGCCGAACGCTGGGCGGAACTGGTGACCGGCGCGTGATCCGGTCGTGCCCCGGGGGGTGGCCTCGCCCCCCGGGCGCCGTCCCCCCGTTGGACCCTAGAGCCCCGGCGCGCTGATGGCGGTTTTGTACCTGAAAGGTATCGCCACGACCTACGGCAGCGTCACGGCGGAGGCGGAGGTGGATCTGGATGTGACGGCCTGCCAGTTCG
>CAYNRD010000271.1:0-3937 GCA_964399515.1 uncultured Mycobacteriaceae bacterium
GGGCGCCGGGGCCCGGCCGGCGAAGACGTAATCGGTGGAGATGTGCAAGACCGGCACCCCGGCGGCGGCGGCGGCCCGGCCGATCACGCCGGGGGCCAGGGCGTTGACGGCGTGGGCCCGGTCCGGCTCCGCCTCGGCCTGATCCACCGCGGTGTAGGCGGCGGCGTTGACCACCACGGCCGGGGCCGCCCGGGCCAGGGCGGCCGCCACCTGGGCGGGGTCGGTGATGTCACAGGCGTCCCGGCCCAGCCCGATCGCCCGGATGCCCGCGGCGGGCGCCCGCCGCAGCAGTTCCGTGCCCACCTGCCCGGCCGCCCCCAGGACCAGGGCCGGGGCCGTCACCGGCCCAACCCCAGCCGTTCGCCGACCCCTTGGACGCCGGCCCGCGCCGCGAGCCAGGCGCGGTTGTCCAGGTACCAGCGGATGGTGGCCTCCAGCCCGGAGCGGGCGTCGTGCCGGGGCCGCCAGCCCAGTTCCCGCGCCAGCAGCGCGGCATCGACCGCGTATCGCAGATCATGGCCGGGCCGGTCATCGACGAAGCGGATCAGCCCGCGCCGGGGCGCGCCCGTGGGCACCAGCCGATCGAGCGCGTCGCAGATCCGGCCAACCAGGTCGATGTTGGTCAGTTCATTGGCGCCGCCGACCAGATAGGTCGCCCCCACCCGCCCCCGGGTCAGGATCGTCCACAACGCCCGTGCGTGGTCCTCCACATGCAGCCAGTCCCGAACATTGGTGCCCTGGCCATAGACCGGCAGCGGCCGGCCGGCCAG
The DNA here is from genome assembly GCA_964399515.1 of uncultured Mycobacteriaceae bacterium. Lineage (GTDB taxonomy): Bacteria > Pseudomonadota > Alphaproteobacteria > DSM-16000 > Inquilinaceae > CAYNRD01. Next base: position 771 of record CAYNRD010000271.1, read on the forward strand.
GCCGTTCAGGATCATCACCGGGATCAGCTTTTCCGGGAACTGGAACGGCCCGTAATTGTTCGAACAGTTGGAGACCAGCGCCGGCAGCCCATAGGTGTGGTGATAGGCGCGCACCAGGTGATCGGACGCCGCCTTGGACGCGGCATAGGGCGAATTGGGCCGGTAGGGGCTGTGTTCGGTGAAGGGCGGGTCTTCGGGCCCCAGGCTGCCATAGACCTCATCGGTGGAGACATGCAGTAGCCGGAACCGGTCCGCCAACGGCGCACCGGCCTGGCCCAGATAGGCCCGGATCGCGTCCAACAGGGTGGTGGTGCCGCGGACATTGGTGTCCACGAACAGGCCGGGCCCGTCGATGGACCGGTCAACATGGCTCTCGGCCGCCAGGTGCAGGACCGCGTCCGGCAGAAAGTCGGTGAAGGCCCGGTCCAGCGCCGCCCGGTCCCGGATATCGGCCTTAACGAAGCGATAGCGCGGGTGCGCCGCCACGGCCGCCGTCGCCTCCGGGCTGGCGGCATAGGTCAGCGCGTCCAGGTTCAGGACATGGGCGCCGGTCTCCCCGATCAAAAACCGGACCACCGCCGAGCCGATAAACCCCTGCCCGCCGGTGACCAGCACCCGCTCCGGCCCGTCCGGGGCGGTCACGGCCCGCCCCCGGCGGTGAAGGGGGAGGCCACCTCCGCCAGCCGGGGCCAGCGCCGGTCCTTGTCGGACAGGACCGGCGCCGCCACGGGCATCGGCCATGGGATGGCCAGGTCCGGATCGTCCCAGGCCAGGCCCCGGTCGTGGTCGGGCGCGTAATGGGCGGTCACCTTGTAGGCGACCCGCGTATCCGCCTCCAACGTGACGAAGCCATGGGCGAAGCCCGCCGGGACCCACAGCTGGGCGCCCGACGCCGCGTCCAGTTCGGCGCCGACATGGCGGCCGAAGCTGGCGCTGCCGGCGCGGATATCCACCGCCACGTCCCAGATTCGCCCGCGCAGCACCCGCACCAGCTTGCCCTGGGCAAAAGGCGGGGCCTGGTAATGCAGGCCGCGCAGGGTACCGACCGGGGCCGACCAGGATTCGTTGTCCTGCACGAACGCCTCATGGATGCCGGCCGCCTCGGCATAGCGGCGGCGGTGATAGGTTTCCGTGAACGTGCCGCGGGCATCGCCATGGCGCTTGGGCGTGATCAGCCGGACATCGGGTATGGCGAGCGGTTGAACCTGCATGGTCGGCTTTGGTCGGGGCTGACAGGGGGGAACGGGCGGGTCACCGCAAGGCGTACAGCACCCGCAACACGGCGTCGTCATAGAGCATGTGCCGGTGCACGGGCAACCGGACCGCGCGGGCGACGCGGGCCAGGCGCCCGTCGGGCACGTCGGCATAGGCCGCGATCAGCCGCCGCTGGCCGGGGGACAGTTGGGCGCCGAACAGCCGCCCGAACTCCCGCGCCTGGTCCAGCCCGGGGCCCAGGGTATCGGCGAACAGCCCGCGCCGGATCCGGCGCGCCAGCCGGCCCAGCGGCCCCGCGGCGGCACCGACGGCGTTGGCGCCGTGCTGGCGATACCGGATCCGGGGGACGGGGTCGAACAGCACCGTGCCGAAGGCGGACGCCACCAGGTAACACCACCAATCATGCATCACCGCCCGGGCCGGCAGGTGGCGGGCCACGCGCGCCGCCAGCGCCCGGGTCATGACCACCGTGCAGCCGGTGGCGATGTTCTCGACCAGGGCCGTCTCCAGCCCCAGCCGGCGCCGGGGCCAGGGCGACCGGCCCAGCGGCCGCAACCGGGCATCCACATACAGTTGGCGGCCGCAATACAGCGCCTCTCGCCCGGCCAGGGGGGCCAGGGCGTCCCGGGCGGCGGCCAGCTTGCCCGGCGCCCAGACATCATCCTGATCGCAAAAGCCGATCAACTCGGCGGGGTCCGGGTCCAAGGCGGCGGCGGCCAGCAGGGCCAGGAACCCCGGCCCCGGCCCCAGGCGCCCCGCGCCGTCATGGACCGGGGCGATCGGCACCCGGTCGGCCCAGGCCGCCAGGATCGCGGCCGTGGCGTCGGTCGAACCGTCGTCGCGGACCCAGACCCGCCGGGGCGGGGCGGTTTGGCCCGCCACGCTGGCCTATTGCTCGGGCAGGGACGTTGCCCCGTTGTGGGTGGCCAGGCACAGGTCGATGCGAAGGCGGTCCTGGCCCGGCATTTGCCTCCCCCCCGCGGGTGCCGTATGGCTGTCGCCGTCCCACCCCGGGCGGTTACGGCCCGCGTCCCCGCTTGGATCCCTCTGATGCCCCACGCCATCACCCCCGTTCTGATGTCCGGCGGCAGCGGCAGCCGGCTGTGGCCGCTGTCCCGGGCCGACCTGCCCAAGCAATTGCTGGCCCTGACCGGCGACAAGACCTTGATCCAGCAGACGGCCAGCCGGTTTCCGCCGTCCGAGGGCTACACGGAGCCGCTGGTGGTGTGCAACGGCGAGCATCGCTTCCTGATCGCCGAACAACTGCGGGCCGCGGGCGTCACCCCCCTGGCCCAGGTGCTGGAGCCGGTCGGCCGCAACACCGCCGCCGCCGCCGCCGTGGCGGCGCTGATCCTGACGCGGCAGGCGGGGCCGGACCGGTTGATGCTGCTGGCGCCGGCCGACCATCTGGTCGGGGATCCGGGCGCGTTGACCCAGGCGGTGGCCGCCGCCGCCGACGCCTTGGCCCGGTACGCGCCGGACGGCATCGCCACCTTCGGCGTCCGCCCCGACCGGCCCGAGACCGGCTATGGCTACATCGCCGTCGGCGCGCCGCTGGCCGGGGCGGCGGGTGTGCACCATGTGGACCGGTTTTTGGAAAAGCCCGATGGGGAGACCGCCGCGCGCCTGGTCGCCGAGGGCCGGCATGTGTGGAACAGCGGCATGTTCCTGGCCCGCGCCGGCGCGCTGGTGGCGGAGCTTCAGCGCCACGCCCCGGACATCCTGGACGCGTGCGAGGCGGCGGTCGCCGCCGCCTACCGGGACTTGGATTTCCTGCGGCTGGACGCGGCCGCCTTCGCCGCCTGCCGGTCCCAATCCCTGGACTACGCGGTGATGGAGCGGACCGATGCCGCCCTGGTGGCGCCCTGTGACCCGGCCTGGACCGATATCGGCGCCTGGTCGGAACTGTGGCGCATCGCCGACCGGGACCCGGCGGGCGTGGCGCGTGTCGG
>CAYNRD010000272.1:0-3936 GCA_964399515.1 uncultured Mycobacteriaceae bacterium
AGAAGGCCGCCGAGACCATGGAGGCCGAAGACGCCGAGAAGCTGGCCAAGAAGCTGCAGAAGGGCAAGTTCGACCTGGAGGACATGCTGGGCCAGCTGCGCCAGATGTCCAAGATGGGCGGCATGTCCGGGCTGATGGGCCTGATGCCCGGGGTCGGCAAGATCAAGGAGCAGATGAAGGCCGCCAATGTGGACGACCGGGTCTTGAAGCGGCAGGAGGCGATGATCCTGTCCATGACCCCGGCCGAGCGCCGCAACCCCGAGGTGATCAAGGCCTCCCGCAAGAAGCGGATCGCCGCCGGCTCCGGCATGCAGGTCCAGGACGTCAACAAGCTGCTGAAGCAGTGGCAGACCATGAACGACGTCCTGCGCCAGGCCAAGAAGATGGGCAAGAAGGGTAAGGGCCCCCGCGGCTTGCCGCCCGGGTTCGGTGGCGGTCCCGGTGGCGGCTTGCCGCCAGGTTTGGGCGGTGGCGGCCTGCCGCCTGGCATAGGCGGCGGTCTGCCCGGCTTGGGCGGCGGCGGACTGCCGAAGCTGCCCGGGCTGCCCGGCAAGAAGGGTCCGTAACCGCCAAAAAGATCATCCCTGTTCGGCTGGACGTGACGCGGTAAGCGCCGATCCGTCCCGATCAATCGTTGAGTGAAAGAAGGAAAACCGATGTCCGTTGTAATCCGTTTGGCCCGGGGCGGAGCCAAGAAGGCGCCGTTCTACCGCATCGTCGCCGCCGACCGGCGCATGCCGCGCGATGGTCGCTTCATCGAGAAGCTGGGCACCTATGACCCGATGTTGCCCCAAGGGCATGAGCAGCGGGTGACCTTCAACCAGGACCGGGTCCAGTACTGGCTGGGCCAGGGGGCCAAGGCGTCGGACCGGGTGCATCGCCTGCTGGCCGCCGCCGGCGCCATGCCCGCCTTCACCTGGACGGACACGCCGAAGAAGTCGGAGCCGGGCACCAAGGCCAAGGAACGGGCCGAGGAGCGCAAGGCCAAGGAAGAGGCCGCCCGAGAAGCCGCCGAAGCCGCCGCCGCCGAAACCACCGAGGCCCCGGCCGAAGGCGAGGCGGCCCCGGCCGAAGGCGAGGCAGCCGAGTCCTGACCGGGGCGGGTGCGCGACCGGGTCCGGAGCGGGTTCGGGTGGCGGTGATCACCGGTGCCCATGGCGTACGCGGCGTGGTCAAGGTGAAGGCGTTCACCGAGGATCCGGCCGGGTTCGCCGGCTTGGGGGCGATCACCGACGCTGCTGGTGCCCGGGTGTTCCGGTGCACGGTGCTGACCCCCGCCAAGGGGGTGGTGCTGACCCGGATCGACGGTGTCGATACCCGCGACGCGGCCGAGGCGCTGCGCGGGACCGAGCTGTACGTGCTCAAGGATCGGTTACCGCCGCCGGGGGCGGATGAGTTCTTCTATTCGGACCTGATCGGCTTGGACGCGGTCCAGGAGGACGGCGCCCGCCTGGGACGGGTGAAGGCGATGGCCGAATACGGGGCCGGCGACGTGGTCGAGATCACCCTGGACGCTGACGCGCGCGCCCGGCTTGGGACCAAGCAAACCTCGGTGATGATCCCGTTCACCAAACGGGCCGTACCGGCGGTGGAATTGGCGGCGGGGCGGCTGGTGGTGTGCCTGCCGGCCGGCCTGTTCGACATGCCCGAGCCCGAGCCCACAGGCCAGGACGGGCCCGACCCGGAGGCGACATGACCGCCCCCGCCGGCCTGACGGTGACCGTGCTGACGGTGGTTCCGGACATGTTTCCGGGACCCTTGGGGCACAGTCTGGCCGGCCGTGCGTTGCGGGCAGGGGTTTGGGCCTTGAAAGTGCTGGACATCCGGGACTTCGCCATGGATAAACACCGCTCCGTCGATGATACCCCATTCGGGGGCGGGGCGGGCATGGTGATGAAGCCGGATGTGCTGGCCGCGGGATTGACCGCGGCCAATTGCGTTCCGGGGGGGGCGTTGCCGCCAATTTATCCCAGCCCGCGCGGGCGCCGGTTCGACCAGGCGCTGGCTCGGCAGTGGGCCTCTCGCCGGGAACTGGTGTTGGTGTGCGGCCGGTTCGAAGGGATCGACCAGCGCGTGATCGACGCCTTCGGCATGGATGAGGTCAGCTTGGGTGACTTCGTGCTGTCCGGCGGCGAGGTGGCGGGTTTGGCGATGCTGGACGCGGTCCTGCGGCTGATGCCGGGCGTCATGGGCAACGCCCAAAGCGCCGATGAGGAAAGTTTTTCGGACGGGCTGCTGGAATATCCCCACTACACCCGTCCGGCGGTTTGGGCCGGCCCCGACGGTATCGACCGGGCCGTGCCGGAGGTTCTAACCTCGGGCGATCATGGCCGGATCCAGGCCTGGCGCCTGGGCCGGGCGGAACAGGCAACCCGGGATCGGCGGCCGGATCTCTGGGCGATGTACCAGGCCGACACACGACCAGGGCGCCCGGCTAAACCGGGCCCCGTAACTGACAAGAGCAAGAGTGGTCCAGAGCAATGAACTTGATTGATGAATTGGATCAGCAGCAGATCGCCAAGCTGACCGAGACCAAAACCATCCCGGACTTCGATGCCGGTGATACCGTGCGGGTGAACGTCAAGGTGGTCGAAGGCACCCGTGAGCGGGTCCAGGCCTATGAGGGCGTGTGCATCGCCCGCAAGAATGCCGGGCTGAACAGCTCGTTCACGGTGCGCAAGATCTCCTACGGTGAGGGCGTGGAGCGGGTGTTCCCGCTGTACAGCCCGCGCATCGACAGCATCGTGGTGGTGCGCCGGGGCGTGGTGCGCCGGGCCAAGCTGTACTACCTGCGCGACCGGCGCGGCAAATCGGCCCGGATCGCCGAACGGCGTGATCCCCGCCCGCCCAAGGATGCCAAACCGGCGGCCCCCAAACAGGGCGGCTGACAGCGAACGGGGCCATTCGGCCCCGGTTTTCGTGAGGCTCTTGGCTTACCTCCGATGCCGGTGACCGCTGCACTCGGCCTATGACCGACCAAGACTTGCAGAGATCCGTGGCGCGCCTGGAAGGCCGCCATGACGCGCTGGACACCTATCTGTCGGCGTTGCTGGAGCGTGTCGGCCAAATGGAAGACCGGCTTCGCGACGACATGCGCGCGATGGAGGGCAATCTGCGGTCGGACATGCGCGCCTCCCGGTGGGAGCGGGTGGCGATCATCGTGACCCTGATCGTCGGCTTCGCCTCGGTCACCGCCACCCTGTTCGTGGCCGGGTGACCCCGGGGCCGGTCAGACGTCCAGGTTGGCGACCTTCAGGGCGTTTTCCTGGATGAATTCCCGGCGGGGCTCCACGATGTCTCCCATCAGGGTCGAGAACACGTCATCGGCGGCGTCGGCATGGCTGATCTTGACCTGCAACAGCGAGCGGACGTTGCGGTCCAGCGTGGTTTCCCACAGCTGGTCGGGGTTCATTTCGCCCAGGCCCTTGTAGCGCTGGACGCTGACCCCCTTCCGGCCCAGTTCCACCACCCGGTCGAAGAGGGTAAGCGGGCCGATGATCGTCCAGCTGTCTGACTTGTGGGCCAGGGTCGCCGGCTGTTCGAAGATCGGGCCGATCTCCTCCAGCAGGCGGGCCAGGCGCCGGCCCTCGCCCGAGCGCAGCACGTCGCCTTCCAGCAGGGTCCGGTGCTCGACGCCGCGCAGGGTGCGCAGGATCAGAAAGCCGCCATCGGCCGTGGGGGCAACCGACCAGCCGCGCTCCAGATCCTCCGCCTGGGCGTTCAGCCGTTCGGCAATCCGGTCCGCCACCGGCCGGGCCGCGTCCGGGTTGGCCTGGAAATCCGCCGACAGCGCACCGGCCAGGGCGGCTTGCTCGGTCAAACCGGGCGCGCCCGACTTGCGGGCCAGGTTGTCGACCACCTGCTTGGCCTGGCGCGCCTGATCGACGCTGTGGGCCAGATCGGCGCCGACCAATTGGCTGCCGTCGGCCAGGGTCA
>CAYNRD010000273.1:0-3933 GCA_964399515.1 uncultured Mycobacteriaceae bacterium
GCCGATCAGCTAGATCGGCTGACCGGTCACCGCCCGCATGCTGAGCGCGGCCCCGCCCCGGGCGTCGCCGTCGATCCGGGTCAGGACAATGCCGGTGATGCCGATCTGCCGCGCGAACGCATCGGCCACGGTCACCGCGTCCTGGCCGGTCATGGCATCGCAGACCAATAGGGTTTCCACCGGATTGACCGCGTCGCGGATCGCCTCCACCTCGGCCATCAGATCGACATCGATCGCCAGGCGGCCGGCGGTGTCCAGCACCACGGCGTCATAACCCCCCAGACGGCCCGCCTCCATGGCCCGTTTGGCGATCTGCACGGGCGTCTGCTTCGGCACGATCGGCAGGGTATCGACCCCAGCCTGTTCGCCCAGGACCTTCAACTGCTCCATGGCCGCCGGCCGGCGGGTGTCCAGGGACGCCAACAACACCTTCTTGTTGTTCTGCTTGCCGGCCAACCAATAGCCCAGCTTGGCGCTGGTGGTGGTCTTGCCCGAACCCTGCAGGCCCACCATCAGGATCGGCACCGGCGGCACCGCCAACAGGTTGATCGGCCCGTCGCGCTTGATCCGCGCGGCTTCCTCGGGGTCGCCGGCCAGGGTTTCGACCAGGGCGTCATTGACGATCTTGACCACCTGCTGGCCAGGCGTGACCGAGCGTAGCACCTCCTGGCCGACCGCGCGCTCCTTCACCCGCTTGACGAAGCTCTTGGCCACGGGCAGGGCCACATCGGCCTCAAGCAGGGCGACCCGCACTTCCCGGAGCGCCTGATCGACATCGGCCTCGGTCAGGGTGGCGCGCTTTTTCAGGCGCTCGAACACCCCGCCCAGCGTGTCGCTCAAACTTTGGAACATGGCAGCCCCGCTGTCACCGCCCGCCCCGAGCACAAACGCAAATGCGCCAGTGCGCGGGTCAACGCGGACTGACGGTGCCGGAGGCGGGTTCGGACGGTTTCTCGTCTAAGGGACGCGGGGTATAGGCGACACACCGGGGTCCGTCAAGCTGGGTCGTGGTGGCGACGGGGTGCGGATCCGCCATCGCCGCGGATCAAAAGCGCTCTTAACAATTTTCCAACACTTTAGTTTTAAGCGTTTTTAATTCTTTCAAAAAAAACGGTGCCATCTCTGTTCCAACACAACATGAACCGGTACAAACGTGGTATCCGGTAATATTAGCAATTGTCCATTCACCACCCCGCTCAGGATGCCCGCCATGGCCGGAGCCAGCACCGATCCCGCCGCCCCGAACCGGCGCCGCCTCTCCCAGCGGGAGTTCGAGGCGATCGTCACCCAGCATGAAAAGTTCCTGCGCCGGGTCACCGGCGGGGCGCGCGCGCGGTTGCGCATGATGGACCTGTCCCATTTGGACCTGTCGGGCATGGACCTGTCCGGCGCGGACTTGACCGGCGCCCGGCTGTACGGCGCCCGGCTGATCCGGGCCAACCTGGCCGAGGCGGAGTTGTATGGCGTCGATTTTCGCCTGGCGAACCTGACCGGCGCCGACATCCGCCATTGCGACATGCGTGGCGCGTGCCTGCGCGGCGCGATCCTGACCGACGCGATCCTGATCGACACCGACTTGCGCGACGGCGTCATCGTCAGCCCCAGCGCCGACGGTCAATTGCGGCCGATGCAGTTCGACGTCAACATCACCGATGTCACCTGCGCCAAGGCCAACGGCGCCAATATGACCGGTGCTAAGCTGGCCAATGCCTTTGTCATGCAGACCGACCTGACCGACGCGGTGTTGCGCAACGCCAAGCTGATGCGGTGCAATTTCACCGGCTCGGACCTGACCGGCTGCAGCCTGGAAGGTGCGGACCTGACCGAGGCCAATTTGGGCGGTGCGGTGTTGACCGGCGCCGATCTGACCGGCGCCGTGCTGGACCAGGTCGATCTGACCGGGGCCGATCTGGTTGGCGCCTTGCTGGACGACGGCGCCCTGCGGGATGCCAACACCGCCAACATCAAGATCGGCAAGACCCTGCAAAGCCTGCGCCTGGACCTGGAGACGGTGTTGGACGCCCATGCCGTCTGGGTCCAGCACAATGGCCGCAAGGGCGACCGGGCCGATTTGTCCGAGGTCATGCTGGCCGGCGCCCAGTTGCAGGGGGTCAATCTGTCCGCCGGGATCCTGCGCTGCGCCAATCTGAAGGGCGCCAACCTGGCCGGCGCCAAGCTGGCCATGGCCGATTTGACCATGGCCGACCTGCGGGACGCCGATCTGGCCGGTGCGGATCTGCGCGGCGCCAACCTGATGCGCGGCTCACTGAGCGGCGCCAAGCTGACCGGCGCCAAGCTCTCGCCCCTGGCGATCGCCGGCGCCCAGGACTTCGAATGGCAGTCGAACCTGCAGCGGGCGCGCCTGTCCGATGCCATCCTGGCCAATGCCGACCTGACCAAGGCACAGCTGCCCTTCGCCAATCTGAAGGGGTCCAACCTGCAAAACGCCGTGCTGCGGGACGCCAATTTGCGGGGCGCCGACCTGTCCGGGGCCACGACCATCGGCACCGACATGACCGGCGCCGACACCACCGACACGACCGGCCTGGGCTGAAGACAGGACCGAACGCACCGGCGCCGCGCTTTGTGGTATTGCCCCGCTCCGGGGTTTGGTACACAGCGCGGCCATGAGCGACCTGCCATTTCTGAAAATGCACGGGCTGGGCAATGACTTCGTGGTCGTGGATGCCCGCGCCGGCGCCGCCCGCCCGTGGCACGGCACCGCCGGACCGGATCGGGCGCGCCTGGTCGCGCGCCTGGCCGATCGGCGCCGGGGCATCGGCTGCGACCAGTTCATCGTCATCGAGGACGCGGCCCGCGGCGGCGACGCGGCCATGGTGATCCACAACGCCGATGGCGGCCCGGTGGCCGCCTGCGGCAATGCCAGCCGCTGCGTGGCCGCGCTGTTGATGGCGGAGGCCGGCGCGCCGGCCGTCACCCTGGAAACCGCCGCCGGCAGTCTGGACTGCACCGCGGCCGGGGACGGGTTGGTGCGCGTGGACATGGGGCCGGCCCGGTTGGCCTGGCAGGACATCCCGGTAACCACCGCGTGCGACACCACCGCCCTGCCCTTGGACCGGCCCGGCCTGCCCGCCCCCGTGGGCGTCAACATGGGCAACCCGCACGCCGTGTTCCTCGTCGATGCCGCCGACCGGATTGATCCGGCCGCCCATGGCCCCGGCGTGGAGCGGGACCCGCTGTTCCCCGAACGCGCCAATGTGGAGTTCGTCTCCGTCATGGCGCCCGGGCGCTTGCGCATGCGGGTGTGGGAACGGGGGGTGGGCATCACCCGGGCCTGCGGCACCGGTGCCTGCGCCGCCGCCGTCGCCACCCACCGGCTGGGCGTGGCCGGGCCATCGGTGACCGTGGTGCTGGATGGCGGGCCGCTGGCCATCGAGTGGCTGCGGGACGGCCCCCGGGCCGGGCATGTGCTGATGACCGGCCCGGTCGCCACCAGCTACCGGGGTGTCGTGCCGGCGGCGGTGCTGGAGGGGCAGGGATGAGCCGCCGCCCCAATTCCGGGACCGAGGTGATCACCTTCGGCTGCAGGCTGAACGCCTTTGAAAGCGCCGTGATCCAGGACCACGCCGCGGCCCTGGAGGATGTGGTGGTGGTCAACACCTGCGCCGTGACCGCGGAGGCCGAGCGCCAGGCCCGCCAAGCGATCCGCCAAGCCAAGCGCCGCCGCCCCTCGGCCCGGATCGTGGTGACCGGCTGCGCGGCCCAGATCAACCCCGACCCCTTCGCCGCCATGGCGGAGGTCGATCGGGTGGTCGGCAACGCCGAGAAAATGCGGCCAGAGACCTGGGCGGCGGACCGGGTGTTCGGCGGCCCCGATGTCCAGGTCGGCGACATCATGACCGTGCGGGAAACCGCCCCCCACCTGATCGAGGGCTTCCAGCAGGGCATCTCGGCTGCCGGTCCATCGCTGCT
>CAYNRD010000274.1:0-3915 GCA_964399515.1 uncultured Mycobacteriaceae bacterium
ACTACCAGGAGGTCAAGACCCTGCATTTTGGCTGATCAGCGGGCCAGGCTCGGCTGGTCGAAGGTGGCGGTCAGACCGTTGATCAGCTGGATGATGTCCACGCGTACCGCCCCCTCATTGGCCAATTTCAGCCGCTCGACGCCAAGGATCGCCGATCCGAACTCCGCCGTGAACGGTGACACGATCGTCTCCCGATAGGCGACTTCGCCCGACGCCACGTCGGTGAGCACGTAGTCGATATGGGCCGTTACGGTAAAATCCAGACCAATGCCGGGTTGCTCGACCTCCTGGATGGTGGCGTCCAACCGGTCGGTTCCCGCCTCCATCGCCAGCATCTGGATGACCTGGCCGGTGAACGGGACCGACGCGCCTTGAACAATATTGGCTTGATGCTGGTCAGCCCGCTGTTTTTGGACCTGTCGGATTCGATCAAGGTCGAAACCGAAGCGCTGTTGACCCGAAACCGGCGGCTTGGCGCGTTGGCCCAACGCAAAGACTGTCCGGCGGAGACCATTGCGCCCCTGCTGGGTCCCCAGGCGCCGGACGCGACGGCGCAGCGCGCGGCCCCACCCTGACCGAACCACGGTTTCGACTCATTCCGAAGGTGGTATAGGACGGTGAAGTCACCAGGTTTGGGCATTACTATGCGCACCACCCTCAAGATTTGGATGCTCGCGGCTGGCCTGCTGGCGGGGCTCGCGGCCGCGCCGGCTCTGGCCAACCAAGATCCGGCCGCCGCCGGCGACGGGCCGGAGTTCCGGTCCTGGCTGGACGGCATCACCCGGGACGCGGCGACCCAGGGGCTGCCCCGCGCCCGCGTGGCTGAGATCCTGGCCCAGGTCCGCTTCGTCGACCGGGTGATCACCCAAAGCCGCGCCCAGCCGGAATTCGTCCGCACCTTCTATGACTACATGGCCGGTGCCGTGTCCGCGCAGCGCGTGGCCCAAGGGGCCGAAAAGCTGGCCGAGCACCGCGCCAGCCTGGACGCGGCCACCGCCCGCTATGGCGTGCCCGGCCGATTCATCGTCGCCATCTGGGGCCTGGAAAGCGCCTTTGGCCGTATCCAGGGCGATGACCCAGTGATCGACATGCTGGCCACCCGCGCCTTTCTGCGCCGGGAGCGGGGCACCTTCCGCCAGCAACTGATCGATGCCTTGGCGCTGGTGATCGAAACCGGCCGTGCGCCCGGCCAACTGCGCGGCTCCTGGGCCGGGGCCATGGGCCAGCCGCAATTCATGCCGTCGGCGTATCGGGCCTATGCCCAGGACGGCACGGGCGATGGTGTCGCGGATATCTGGGGCGAGCCGCGGGACGTGTTCGCCTCCATCGCCAATTACCTGGCCGAACATGGCTGGCGCACCGGGGAGACCTGGGGGCGGGAGGTGCGCGTGCCCGACGGGTTCGACTGGCGCCTGGCCGATCTGGCCACCACCAAGCCGCTGACGGCGTGGCGGGATCTGGGCCTCAGGCGCGCCGATGGCGGGCCGTTGCCGGTGGCGGCGGGCATTGACGCGTCCCTGGTGCTGCCCGCCGGCCACCAGGGGCCGGCGTTCCTGGTCTACGGCAATTTCCGCTCGATCCTGCGCTACAACAACGCCGTATTCTATGCCACCGCCATCGGCCATCTGGCCGACCGCCTGGTCGGCAAGCCGGGGCTGGTGGCCGAGCGGCCTTCCGACGACCGGCCGCTGCGCCATGACAGCGTGGTGGAAATGCAGACCCTGCTGGACCGGCTGGGCTATGCCCCCGGCCCCGCCGACGGCATCCCCGGCAGCCGCACCCGGGCGGCGCTGCGCCAATTCCAGGCCGATGCCGGCCTGCCGGCCGATGGGCACCTGTCCCTGCCGGTGCTGGAACGCCTGCGCGCGACCGCACCCGCCGCGGCGGGGTGAACGCCGACTCCATGGCTGAATTGCGGGTTTGGATCGGCTAGAGTCCGCCCAGGCCGCGCCCACCGACGAGTCCCGCGCACGGCCGGGAGACGCCCGTGATGCCGGAAAGCCGTTTTCGCCCCAGTTTGGAACAGCAATGCATCAGTGCAGGGCTGAAGATGACCGATCAGCGCCGGCTGATCCTGGATGTGCTGACCGCGGCCACCGATCATCCGTCGGTCGAACAGGTGTTCCAGCGGGCCAAGGACGCCGCCCCGTCCATTTCCATCGCCACCGTCTATCGCACCCTGCACCTGCTGGATGACATGGGCCTGGTGACCCGGCATGAGTTCAACGAGAACTACTCCCGCTTCGAGGTCAACAAGGAACACCATCACCACCTGATCGATGTCGAGACCGGGGAGGTGGTCGAGTTCACCAGTGACGAGATCGAACGCCTGAAGGAACGCATCGCCGGTGAGCTGGGCTATGATCTGGTCGATCACACCCTGGAACTCTACGGCCGGCGCCTGACCCCCAAGCCCAGTTGACCCGGCATGGCCGTGCCGCTCACTGGGCGATGAAGCCGGCGTTGATGCCCAGCTGGACTTCCTGTGCGGTCAGGCGCCGATCCCGATCCACGTCGATGCTCTGGAAGTTGCGCCGGTGGAAGGCGCGGAATTCCGGGATGGTGGCGGTGCCGTCCCGGTTGGCGTCCACGCCGTTGAAATAGGCCTGGTCGGTCGCGGTCACGGCCCCGCCGGAGACCGTGCGCAGCTCGGCCAGGGTCGCCACGCCGTCCCGGTTCAGGTCGGTTTCGAAGAACTGGTGATTATAGGCGCTGAGGAACTCAATCTCCTCGATGAAGCCGCTGCCGTCGGAATCGAAGATGCGCAGGGTGGTCTGGGTCGGGGACGGGATCGGCGACGGCGCGGGGCTTGGCGCGGCCGCCCCGTCCGTGGCCGGGGTGCCGCCGGCGGCCGCAGCCGCGGCGGTGGCTTCCGCCAGGGTCACTCCGCCGTCCCGGTCGGTGTCCAAGGTTGCGAATTGGCCCTGATAGTAACGGTCGTATTCGGCCCGGTTCACCTGGCCGTTGCCGTCGGTATCGAACACCGCGAACACCAGTTGCGCCAGGTTGGGGCGCCGGTTGGCCAACCGATCGAATTCCGCGCGGGCAATGGCGCCATCCCGGTTCTGGTCGAACACCGCGAACAGGGGGGCGTGAAAGCGCAGGAACTCGTCCTCGGTCACGATCTGATCGGCGTTGGTGTCAACCAGGGTGAAGATGGCCTGAATGTTGACATCCGATGTCTGCGCGGCGGGTACACCGGCCAGGACGCCCAAGCCGACCAAGCCCGCCGCCCCAGCGCCCGCGAACCGCAGTCTTGCAAACCCCATTGCCGCCTCCCCCAAGTTCCGCCGCTGGCAACAGCGTGATGGCGGACCGCCCCACGGCCGTCAAGCGTCCGGATGCGGTGGCCGGACCTCAGGCCAAGGCCTTGGCCAGGGCCGTGCCGCTGTGCAGCGCCTCGGTCAGCCCGCCATCGGGCCCGTGGCCCGGGCACCAATCACCCGCGAGGCCAAGGGACAGGTCCGGATCCCACAGGCAGGGTTCACCCAACGGGTCGGACACCCGAGCGTACCGCCAGGTGTGGCCGGCCAGATGCAGCGGCGTTTGCGGCTCGATGCCGGTTTCGGCCAGGAACGCGGTCAGCACCGCCTCGGCGATCGCCGGCTTGTCCGCGTCCACCAGGGCGCGGCTCAGCGAGGCGCCGCCATGGATGACCCAGGCGTCCCAATCGGCGGCACGCCCCGGCTTGGCGCTGTCCCGCACGGCCAGGGCCAGACGGTCGCCACGGACCATGTCGGGCAGGGCCAGCCGCCGCTCGAACAATGCCATGGCGGTCACGGTAGGGGTCATGGTCACCGCCGCCGCCCGCCCGGCCCAGTCGGGCGCCACCGGCGCCAGCAGCCTGGCCGCCTGGGGGGCCGGGACCGCCACCACCAGGGGGGCATAGGGGCCGGGGCCGTCCTCGGCCCCGGT
>CAYNRD010000275.1:0-3912 GCA_964399515.1 uncultured Mycobacteriaceae bacterium
GCGTTGCATCCGCTGCGGGGCCTGCATGAACCACTGCCCGGTCTACCAGTCGGTCGGCGGCCACGCCTATGGCTGGGTGATCCCGGGGCCGATCGGGGCGGCCCTGGACCCGGCCCTGATCGGGCTGAAGGAAGCCCGGCATCTGCCCAACGCCTCGCCCATCTGCGGCCGGTGTGAGGCGGTCTGCCCCTTGCGCATCCCTTTGCCCTAGATCATGCTCCATTGGCGCCTGGAAGAATGGCGCCGGGGCCTTACGCCGCCGGTGGCGAAATGGGGCATCGGCCTGTGGGCGTTCGCGGCCAAGCGGCCGTGGCTGTACCGGCTGGGGGCGGGGGCCGTGATCGGCCTGATGGGCCGGTTGGGGGCCAAGCGCGGCCGGTTCCGGCGGCTGCCCTTCGCCGATGGCTGGACCAAACATCGGGACATGCCGGCACCCGAAGGGCGGACCTTCATGGACCAGTACGCCTCACCCCGGACCCGGGCCCGGTGGGCGCGCAGATGACCGCGGCGCGGGACCAGATCCTGGGCGCGATCGCCAAGAGCTTGCGCGCCAGCCCGGAGGACGGCCGCCGGCAAGCGGTCGAGGCGCGGATTTCGGCGCGGGCGCGCAATCTGGTGCCCGATCGGGTCAACCGGCCCCATGCGGCCCTGGTCGATCTGTTCCAGGAGAAGGTGGAGGCCGTCGCCGGCACCGTCGCGCGGGTGCCCGCCTTGGGCGATGTGCCCCAGGCCGTGGCCGATTACCTGCGCGCGGCCAATCTGCCCGCCATGGTGCGCACCACCCCGCACCCGACGCTGGAGGCGATCGATTGGGGCTCCGTGCCCAGCCTGGAACGATCCTCCGGACCGGCCCAGCCCACCGACGCCACCACCGTGACCGCCGTGGCGGCGGCGGTGGCGGAAACCGGCACCCTGATGCTGCGCAGCGGGCCGGACGCGCCGATCACGTCGAACTTTCTGCCGGACACCCACATCGCTGTGGTGGCGGCCAGCCAGGTGGTCGGCGCCTATGAAGACGGCTTCGACCGGCTGCGGGCGGAGCTAGGCGCCGGCGTCATGCCGCGCGCGGTCAATTTCATCACCGGGCCGTCCCGCACCGCCGACATCGAGCAGACCCTGCAACTGGGCGCGCACGGGCCCCGCGCCCTGCATGTGATCGTGATCGAGGACTCCTGATGGCACGCCGGGGTGCCCGGCGCCCATCCGAGGATGAGCTGCGGCTGTGGCGGTACGCCGTGCGGGACGTCGATCCGGTCGGCCCGCCGGCGAAAATGCCCCCCTTGCCGGTCCCGACCCCGGAAGCCCAGCCCAAGGCCCATCCGGTCAAGGATCCCGATGAGCCGAAATCCGGCCCGCGCAAACGGGGCCCAGCGCCCAAGCCCGGCCCGGGCAAGGTGTATACGCCCGAAGCGATTGATGTCGTCCAGGTCGGCGCGCCCGTGGGCCTGGACCGGCGCACCGGCGACCGGTTGAGGCGCGGCAAGCTGCGGGTGGACGCCACCCTGGACCTGCACGGCACCGGCCGGCTGGAGGCGCGCCGGGTGTTGCACGGCTTCCTGATGCGCGCCCAGGCCCAGGGCCACCGGGTCATCCTGGTGATCACCGGCAAGGGCGGCCCGTCGGAAGATGGCGAGGGGCGCGGCGTGATCAAGCGCAGCCTGCCGCAATGGTTGAACGAAGCCCCGGTGCGCGATCGCATCCTGGCCGTCCACAAGGCCCAACCCCGCCACGGCGGCGCCGGCGCCTATTACGTGCTGCTGCGCCGGACGCGGTGACCGTGGAAGGCATCACCCCCTGACCGTGGAAACACCCCTTGCGACCATGGCTTCCCTCCATTTGGACCGAGCGGCGGCGGTCGCCATGGACGGGATGTTGCAGCGCGCCGGGCGCTTAGGTCGCCGCCGCCCGCCGATCCAACCAGGCGACCAGCGCGTCGCCGTAGTAATTAAAGCTTTTGTAGGCCCACATGTCCCGGGGCATGCCGCGGGCATAGGCGGCCAGCTGGGCGGCGTCTTGGGGGCCGACCGCGTCTTTCAGTCTCCGTTTGTAGATGCCGATCGCAAACACCACGGCGCCCGTTTCCGGTAAGCGGCGCAGGGTCTGGCGTTCCATGCGCAGATACAGGCGCTCGCCAGCGTCGTCGGCGGTCACCGGCGGGTCCGCGTCGCGGCCATAGCTGGGGTGAAACAGGTCCGGATCGGCGTCCACCGACATGTTGGAGCGTTGGGTCAGCTTGCCCGGTTTCAGGTTCCGGAACACGCGGTTCATGGCGGTTTGCAAATGCTCCGCGTAACCGGGCACCGGCCCGTGGATGCCATCCAGGCTTTTTCCCAGCTTGTCATGCAGGGACCAATGGCTGGGGAAGCACAGGCAGGCGCCGGTCAGCCGGTAGGGCTCGGTGGTACCGTCCGCCGGTTGCAGCACGCACAGGTCTTCGGAGACCAGCCGGCCCGCTTGCTCCAACGGGTGCAGGCCCGTGGGCAGGTCCGGCTCCGCCAAGCCCGCCCGAAACGCCGCCTGCCAGGCGCGCACGGCCGCCAGCAGCTCCGCCGAGGCCGCGTCCGCCTCCGGCAGGGCCGCGAACACCTCCCGGTGGCGGCTGTCCAGCATCCGGGCCCGCTCGGCCCGTTGGGCCTGGAAATGCGCCGGTGTCGCCAGCCAATCGCCCATGCCGCAGGCCTTAAGCCCGGTTTTCATCTTGAACGGCAGGTCGGCGAAGGCCAGCGGATCGTGGAAGTCGAGCGCGGCTTGGGTCATGCCGGACAGCCTACAACACGAACCGGCTCAGATCCGCGTCCTTGGCCAGCGGCGCCACCCGGTCCTGGACATATTGGGCGGTGATCTCAATCTCCTCGCCCGACCGGTCGCTGGCGGTGAACGAGATCTCCTCCAGCAGTTTTTCCAGGACCGTGTGCAGGCGGCGGGCGCCGATGTTCTCTACCGTGCGGTTGATCTCCACCGCCAGATCCGCCAGGGCCTCGACCGCGTCCTGGGCGAAGCTCAGCGCCACGTCCTCGGTCCCGATCAGGGCCTTGTACTGCTTCAGAAGCGAGAAGTCCGGTTCGGTCAGGATGCGGCGGAAATCATCCCGGCTGAGCGGCTTAAGCTCGACCCGGATCGGCAGCCGGCCCTGCAATTCCGGCAGCATGTCCGCCGGCTTCGAGACGTGGAAGGCGCCCGACGCGATGAACAGGATGTGGTCGGTGGAGACGGTGCCGTGCTTGGTGGTCACCTGGGTGCCCTCGATCAACGGCAGCAGGTCCCGCTGCACCCCTTCCCGGCTGACATCGGCGCTGCGCCCAGCACCGTCGCCCTTGCCGGTGATCTTGTCGATCTCGTCCAGGAACACGATGCCGTCCTGCTCCACCCGCCGGATCGCATCCTGGGTGATGTCGTCCTGGTCGATCAGCTTGTCCGATTCCTCGGTGATCAGATGCTCATAGCTGTCGGCCACGGACATCTTGCGGGTCTTGGTGCGCCCGCCCATGGCCCCGCCCAGGATGTCACCCAGGTTCAACATGCCCATGCTGGCCCCCGGCATGCCGGGAATCTCCAGGGTGGGCAGGCCCATGGAACCGGTGTCCTTGACCTCGATGTCGATTTCCTTGTCGGCCAAGGTGCCCTCCCGCAGCATCTTGCGGAATTTCTGCCGGGTGGCGTCGCCGGCGTTCTCCCCAACCAGGGCGGTGATCACCCGCTCCTCGGCGGCCAGTTCCGCCCGCGCCTCGACCTGCTTGCGCCGGTCGGCCTTGGATTGGGTGATCGCGATCTCGACCAGGTCCCGGATGATCTGCTCGACATCGCGGCCCACATAGCCGACCTCGGTAAATTTGGTCGCCTCCACCTTCAGGAACGGCGCGTTGGCCAGCTTGGCCAGGCGCCGGGCGATCTCGGTCTTGCCGCAGCCGGTGG
>CAYNRD010000276.1:0-3896 GCA_964399515.1 uncultured Mycobacteriaceae bacterium
ACCGGAGAGGGCGGCGCCGATCTCAATCAGGCCGATCATGGCCTCGGCCCGGCCGCGCTGGTCCGCCGCTTCCAGCAACGCCTGCTTTTCCAGCGGCTCGAACGGGCAGATCATCGACAGGGTGATCACCAGCCGGTCATCGGGCGTGGTGTCGATCGCCTCCCAATTGGCGTCGATGCCGTTGACCTCGAAATACCGGGCCAGTGCGGGGCGCAGCCGGTCCCGGTTCAGATAGGTGCCGATGCCGTCCTCCTGGGCCGGCTCCAGGTCGTGCGCGAAGTCGGACCAGTCGATGCCGAACCGGCGGTAGCCGCGGGTGGTCGGGATCTCGCCCCCGGCGGTGAACCGGCACAGGCCCGACAGGGTGATCAGATAGCGCCCGTCCTCAGTCTCCTTGAACGCGGTGATCCGCCCCGCGCAGCCGATCCGGTGCACGCCCGCGACCGCCCCCGGCGCGCCCTGCGTGTGGGGTTGGATCATGCCGATGATCCGGTCCGATGCCAAGGCATCATCGACCATGGCGATGTAGCGCGGCTCGAAGATGTTCAGCGGCAACAGCCCGCGCGGCAGCAACAGTGCCCCGCCCAGGGGAAACACCGGGATGGTTCTGGGCAGCTGCTCGAAGCGCGGGAAATGCGGGCTGTGCGTGGTCATGACTGCAGAGGTAGGGTCCGGGACCGATCGCGCAAGCGGCGGGCGCCTAACTAAACAATATCGCCGACAGCCGCCGCCGCCCCTTGACCGTCAACGGGTCGGTGGGCCCCAGCGCCTCGAACAGTTTCAGCAACTGCTTGCGGGCCGCTTGGTCGTCCCAGTCCCGGTCCCGGCGGATGATCTCCAACAACGCATCGATGGCGCCGGCCCCATCCCCCGCGCCATAGAGCGCCATGGCCAAATCATAGCGGCTTTGGTGGTCGTCCGGGTCGGCCTCCAGGCGGGCGTGCAACGCCGCGGCATCGGCGCCGCCGGCCTGGGCGGCCAGGTCGATCTGGCTTTTCAGGGCCAAAAGCTCGGGCTCGGCCGCCAGCGCGGCGGGCGCCGCCGCGATCAGGGCCGACACCTCCTCGGTCTTGCCTTGGGCCATGGCCGCCTTGGCCAGGCCCAGATAGCCGCCGGCATTCTCCGGGTCGTGGGCCAGGATTTGGCGGTAAATCGCCTCGGCGGTCGGTGCGTCGCCGGACTGGAGCGCGGCCTCGGCCTGGTCCAGGGCGTCATCCAGGGGCGAGCGCTGCTGGGACAGGCCGGCCAGTTTGTCCACGAAGGTCTTGATCTGGCTTTCGGGCACCGCCCCCATGAACGCATCGACCGGCCGGCCCTGGAAGAACCCGTACACGGTCGGGATCGACTGCACCCGCATCTGCATGGCAAGGTCCTGGTTCTGGTCCACATTGACCTTGACCATGCGCACCTTGCCGCGCGTGGCCAGCACCGCCTTTTCCAATGCCGGGCCCAGGGTCTTGCATGGCCCGCACCACGGCGCCCAGAAATCCACCACCACCGGCACCGTCATCGACGCGTCCAGCACGTCGGCGGCGAAGGTTTGGGTATCGGTGTCCTTGATGGCGTCGCTGGCGCCCGCCTCGGCGGCGCCGCCCATTCCAATCAGGGTCTCCATGGCCTCACTCATCACACTGGGGGTTGGGCACTCGGGGGCGCTCTGCTGTCACTCCGGGCTTACCCGTCCGGGGCGGCATCGGCCAAGTCAAGAATTTGGGGCTTATGGCCGGTCTTCTCAATGAAGGTGACCAGATCCCCGGGCGCGATGGCGGTGGTCATCGCACAATCCAGCGGATGAAAATAGGCCCGTTCGGCCGTCATCAGGCTGGCATCCAGCACGATCGTCACCTGGCATCCGGTGTCGTTGACGATCGAAAACGGCGTCACCGAGCCTGGGATGACCCCCAGATGGGCCATCAGCCGCTCGGGCGAGCCGAAGGACAGCCGACCGCCTTCCAGCAGGTCCCCCAGCCGCTTCAGATCGACCGGGCGGTCCTCCCGGGCCACCACCAGCCACATCGCCCCCTTCTTGTTGCGCAGGAACAGGTTCTTGGAATGCCAGCCGGGCGGCAGCGCGTCCCGCTGGGCCTGGGACTCCGAGACGGTGAACACCGGCGCGTGGTGCCAGGTGCGGGCCTGAAGGCCCCATGCCGCCAACTGGTCGAGCAAGGCGTCGGGGGAGGTCGGTTGGTCGGCCCCGCGGGAGGGGCGGGCCGGGGTCGGGCTGTCATCGGGCACGGTCGGGGGCTGTTCGGTCGGGGGGTGGTCGCCAGGCGGCTGGCTCTGACATGGCGAAAACCGTTCCGGAATCCAAGCCTTGGCGCGCCCCAAGGCGGCTTGGAAAAACCCGCTTGCATCCCAATCGCCGATGACTATAGTGCGCGCCTCACACGCTGGGGGTGGCCAAGCTTGGCCGCGCATCCCGGGGAGATGCGGGCGTAGCTCAGGGGTAGAGCATCACCTTGCCAAGGTGAGGGTCGCGCGTTCGAATCGCGTCGCCCGCTCCAGGTGTGTCATACCGCCATCGGCGGGGTCCGCGTCCCGCGGCGCCTCCGCTTCCGATGGCCGGTTTACCGATCCTCTTTCTATGTCTTAATTTGTCCGGGATCGGGTATTCGGCCTCCGGCCCAGACACATGCCCTTAGGTTTCAAAACGTTTCTTTGAAAGTATTTCAGTAGGGTCGCCTGGGGTGCCGTCCGCAGGCCCTGGCGCCGCGTTCAACCTTGGAGCGCCCGTATCATGGCCGACCGCCAATTTCGCCTTGTGACCCGGTCCGATTTTGACGGCTTGGTCTGTGCCGTGCTGCTGAAGCAACTGGGCATGATCGGAGACATTCTGTTCGTCCACCCCAAGGATGTGCAGGACGGCCGGGTCGATATCACCGAACAGGACATCACCACCAACCTGCCCTACGTGCCGGCTGCCCATCTGGCCTTCGACCACCACGCGTCGGAGATCACCCGCGTCGGCGGCGATGCCGCCAACCACATCATCGACGCGAACGCGGCCTCGACCGCACGGGTGGTGTGGCGCCATTTCGGGGGCGCCGAGCGTTTTCCAACCATCTCCGAGGAGATGTTGCGCGCGGTCGATCAGGCCGACAGCGCCCAGTACGCCTTGCACGACATCCTGGAACCCAAGGATTGGACGTTGCTGAACTACATCATGGATGCCCGCACCGGCCTGGGCCGTTTCTGGGACTTCCGCATTTCCAACTATCAATTGATGATGGAACTGATTGATTACTGTCAGGAGCACAGCATCGATCAGATCCTGACCCTGCCGGATGTCAAGGAACGGGTCGATCTGTATTGGGAACATGATGGTCCGGCCAAGGAACAGATCAAGCGTTGCGGCACCGTGCATGGCAATTTGGTGGTCTTGGATCTAATGAAGGAAGACGTGATTTATGCCACCAACCGGTTCATGATTTATGCTCTGTTTCCAGACTGCAATATTTCCATTCACAAAATTTGGGGCAAGGGCCGCCAGAACGTGGTGTTCGCCACCGGCAAAAGCATTCTGAACCGCGGCTCGAAAACCCATGTCGGCAATCTGATGCTGGAGCATGGCGGCGGCGGCCATGGGGCCGCTGGCAAGTGCCAGGTCCCGCTGGCGGATGCCCGGGCGGTGCTGGACACCTTGATCGACCGGATCACCGCCGATGGGTGAGGGGGCGGCAAGGCCGGCTTAAAGAAAAGCGGGCCAAGCAAAGCTCAAATTATATTCCAATATTTTTCAGAAAAACTGTATCAAAATTTTCCGCATAACAAAATTATCTCGGGTTCTGGTCGTATTAAGCTAGAATAAAAAATAGTGTGCGACGGGTTGGTTTCGGTCACAGTCTAAGCCAGTGCCTGGGTGTGTCTTGCGTTTGTCGCATCCGTGGCCGGTCCGG
>CAYNRD010000277.1:0-3875 GCA_964399515.1 uncultured Mycobacteriaceae bacterium
TGCCAACAGCGCATCCGCCATGGTCACACCACCGCCGGCGCCACCGCGAACCACCCCTCCAACCCCGCCTGGGCCTGCCGGTAGGAGCTCAGGACGGCCTTGAAGCCGCCGTCGGCTTCGGCCTGGCCGTCCATCACCTCCCGCGGCGCGGCGCGGGCGGCGGTGATCACCGGCTCGGGGTACTGGCGCACGGCGACCCGGCCCGCCCGGCGCAGCCGGGCCAAGGCCTGGGCGTTTTCCCAATTGGCCTGGGCCAGGCCGGCCTGGGCTTCGGCCTGGGCGACGGTTTCGATCAGCGTCCGATCCTCCGCCGGCAGGGCGTCGAACAGCGCCCTGTTGACCAGCAATTCGGCGCTGCCATTGGGCTCATGGAAGCCGGGCCAGTAATAGTGGCTGGCCGCCTCGGACAGCCCCAGGCCGGTATCGCTCCACGGGCCCAGGAACTCCGCCGCGTCGATCACGCCGGTGGTCAGCGCAGTCAGGATGTCCCCGGGCGGGATCGATACGGCGGTGGCGCCCAGCCGCCCGACCACAGCACCGCCCAGCCCCGGCATGCGGATCTTCAGCCCCCGGAAATCGTCCAGCCCGCCGATCGGCCGGCGGTACCAGCCGCCCATCTGCATGCCGGAATTGCCGGCGGCGAACGGCTTCAGGCCGTGGTCGGCATACAGGCCGTCCCACAGTGCCTGCCCGCCGCCCCAGGTCAGCCATGCGTCATGGGCCAAGGGGGTCAGCCCAAAGGGCACGGCGGTGAAAAACGGCGCGGCCGGCACCTTGCCGGCCCAGAAGAACGCGGCGGTGTGGGCCATCTGGGCATCGCCCGCCGCCACCGCGTCGAACACCTCCAGCGCCGGGACCAGCTCACCAGCGCCAAAGACCTCGACGGTGGTCCGGCCGCGGCTGAGCGCGGTGATGCGGGCCGCGATCCGGTCGGCGCTGGTGCCGGGCCCGGGTGCCGATTTCGGCCAGGAGGTCACCATGCGCCAGACCCGGGACGTTTGGGCCCGAAGCGCCGCCGGCGCCGCCAGGGCGGCCGGCACCAGCGCCGCGCCCGCGATCACCGCCCGGCGGTCCGGCCGTTTTGGCTGCTGCTTGGTCATTGACGTTCGGACGCTCCGGGGCAATGTCGTGACCGGTCCCACGAAGCCGGATTGCGCGCAGGGGGGCCGTTAACCCGGTATGCAATCCTTATCGCCGAAGATCAAACATCCCGGGGTGGCCGGCGCGCCGGCCCGAACGGCCCAGCGGCCCCCGCCCAAGACCGCCAGACGAAGAGTTGCCCCATGCCCTTGCCGCCCTCCTCCTCCGCCCGCCGGGAGATCCACCGCCGCACCGTCACCTGCACCGGATATCTGCGCGAAGACGGGCTTTGGGACATCGAGGGCCAGCTGACCGACGTGAAAACCTACCCGTTCGAGAACGCCTTTCGGGGCGAGGTGGTGCCCGGCGACCCCATCCACGGCATGTGGCTGCGGCTGACCGTGGATGATCAGCTGACCATCCACGCGGTCGATGCGGTGACCGACAAGTCCCCCTTCGCGATCTGCCCGAATATCACGCCCCGGTTCAAGCGGCTGGAAGGGCTGACCATCAAGCCAGGCTTCAACCGGGCGGTGAAGGAACTGCTGGGCGGGGTGCAAAGCTGCACCCATCTGGTGGAAATGCTTGGGCCGATGGCGACCACCGCGTTCCAGACCGTGTTCCCCTACCGCGCCCGGGAGCGGGAACTGGCCCGGCGCGCCGAAGGCCAGGCGCCCATGTCCCACGCCAAGGCCTCGGCCAGCACGGGCGGTGACAAGGCCCGGCGACCGCGGCTGTTGAACAGCTGCCATGTCTTCGACAGCGCCGGGGAATTCGCCCGGGACAATTGGCCCGATCACTACACCGGGCCGCGCCCGCCAGGCCAAGTCGGCGCCGGCTGAGCCAGGTCCGCGACCGAGAGGTCCGCGACCTAGGTCCCCGAGCGCCGGAAGCCGTCCGGCGCCGCCGCACCGGCCCGGTCGGCCCTGAGGCGCAGCGCCTCGGACCGGTAGTATTGGGTCACGGCGGTCCGCACCGCGGAGGTGACCGACGACGCCGTCGGGTTGGCCTGCACCGCCCGCCGGCAGAACTCGTCGCGGGTGATGCCAAGCTCATCCTGGATCTCCCGAATGAACGCCCACAGTTCAGGCTCCAGCCGGATGCTGGTCCGTTCGGACTGGCGGACGCTGCCGGGCTGAATGGGAATGTTGATATTTCGGGTTTGCAGGCCCTGCTTGGCCGGGCTCAAACCGCCCTTGCCATTGGCCCGCGGCCGCATCGACGCCTGTGGTTCCATGGCTCCGTATCCGCCAAAAGCGACATAAAATTAGACAACATCTTGATTGTATCCCGAAATACGCGATTTACAAGAATATGAGATTACTTTTCGGTGAATTATGTCGCTGACACCCTTTTGGCGTCAGGCCCGGGTCAAGCGTCCCCGGGCGCCTTGGTCACCAGGGCCAAGGCGTGGACCCGGTCCTGCAGTTCTTCAGCCAGCAGGGCATAGACCGCCCGTTGCCGGGCCACGCGGCTTTGGCCGGCGAAGGCCTGGGCGGTGACCGCCACCCGAAAATGGCTTTCGCCGCGGCCGTCATGGCCGGCATGGCCCACATGCAGATGGCTTTCATCGACCACCTCCAGATGGTCCGGGGCCAGGCCGGCGCGCAGTTTTTCCTCAATCCGGGTCTTGACCGACATGGGCGCATGCTCCTGTGGATAAGTGGATGGGATCGCCTTGCCGCCATGGGGGGTACGGCTCATACTCACGGGGCAATGGAAGCCCGCAAATGGACATACCGCCAGCAGTTCTGGGAAGAAAGCGCCCATCGCCGGTGCGACCATCCCGGCTGTGACGCCGTGGGCGAATACAAGGCGCCCCGGTCCCGCGACCGGCTGACCGAATATTACTATTTTTGCCTGGAGCATGTCCGGGACTACAACAAGACCTGGAACTACTTCCAGGGGTTGAGCGCGGCCGAGATGGAGCAATCGGTGCGCGCGGACACGGTTTGGCAGCGCCGGACCAAGCCGTTGGGCGGCTGGCGGGTGCGGGAAGATGCCCTGAGGGAGGCGGCGCGGCGCGCCTACGACGAGGAGGGGGCGGAGGCGTACCGCCACTCCCAGCGCGCGGGTGCGGCCGGAGACCAGGACTCCCGGGACGGTGCCGCAGCGACGGAGTTGGTCACGGCCCTGGCCGTCCTGGACCTGACCCCGCCGGCGGAGTTCGCCGCGATCAAGTTCCGCTACAAAGAGCTTGTCAAACGCCACCATCCCGACGCCAATGGCGGCTGCAAGCAGGCGGAGGAAACCTTGAAAAACATCAATCAGGCTTTCGCCTTCCTGAAGACGGCCTATTTGGCCTAGGGTTTGAAGCGGGCGGCGCAGCCCGGCTTCCCGTCCCATCCCGACGCGCGCTCGATCACCTGGCCCGTTTCATGACCGCAGAAATCGCCGACCCCACGCGGCTCCGGCCCGATGACCACCCCGACACCACGGTCGACGCGGCGACCACCTTCGGCCTGGATGGCGTCTCCATGGACGTCCCGGCCTTCTCGGCCGCGAACGAATATGTCCCCGAACTGGATACCAGCTATCGGTTCGACCGGGAGACGACCCTGGCGATCCTGGCCGGCTTCGCCCACAACCGGCGGGTGATGATCCAAGGGTATCACGGCACTGGCAAATCCACCCATGTCGAGCAGGTCGCCGCCCGGCTGAACTGGCCGTGCGTCCGGGTCAACCTGGACAGCCACATCAGCCGGATCGATTTGGTCGGCAAGGACGCGATCGTGCTGCGCGACGGCAAGCAGGTGACCGAATTCAAGGAAGGCATCCTGCCCTGGGCCTTGCAG
>CAYNRD010000278.1:0-3856 GCA_964399515.1 uncultured Mycobacteriaceae bacterium
GGCGCGAAATGGTCTTCCGGCAAAGCCAGGCTCACCGCGATCGCCCCCATCAGGCGCAGGGCCAGGGCGCGCATCTCCAGGAAGTACCCGTAAGCCGCGTCCCGGAAGCCGGGCAGGCCGGGTGGCCAGGGATTGGCCCCGAAGAACGGCGTGGCGCTGTCTGGCGCCTCCAGGCCCAGATCGAAGCTTTCCTTCATGTCCCGGGTCACGGTGGGGTCGGTGTTCTCCCCAAACAGCGGCAGATAGCCCCGAAAGGCCTGGCCGGACTTGGCCAGGTGCAGATCCATCTTGGCCTCAAGCGGCAGGGCGAACAGCGCCCGGGCGGCCGCGAACATCGCCCGCACCCGCCCGGGCGCCACGCCATGCCCGGTCAGCGTGAAGAACCCGACCCGGGTCAGGGCGTCGTGGATCTGGGCCGGCGCGGTGGTCCGGTCCGTACCCGCCAGGAACCCGGCGATGTCGATCACGGGGATGGTCTCGAAGGCGTCCGGCATCTTAGGAACGGGCATGGCGGGCCTGGGCGTTGCGGCGGCGGGGGGTGGTTGCCGTCTCAATATGGGCGTCGCCGGGGGCCGCGCCAATTCCGACTGTTCTGCATAAAAAAAGGTCATTTCAAAAAATTGCCTAAAAATTACGCAGTCGTTTTCCCGATCGGCGAGCATAACATCCGTAGTGTTCAAAACTATTCGCATTTCAGACTTTGGATCAGGGCGTTACCGGACCCCAACTGTCGGCGGCCGGCTTGGCACGGTCGTTGCTGCGCCGCGGCATCCATCAACCGCCGGCGGGTCACAAGCCGGCTTCCGAACAGTGGAGACTTTCCCCGATGCAACGCCGCGCCTTCCTGGCGGCCACCACGGCCGCCGCCGCCACCGCCCCGCTCGCCGCCCCGGCCGTGGTCCGGGCCCAGGACAGCTTCTCCTGGCGCCTGACCACCGCGTTTCCGCCGGGCCAGCCGTTCTATTCCACCGGGCCCGGCAGCCTGGGCGATCTGTGCGACCGGATCCGGGCCATGTCCGGGGGCCGGCTGGATATCCAGATCTTCCACGCCGGTGAATTGGTGCCGGCCTTCGAAGGCTTCGACGCCGCGTCCGCCGGCATCGTCGAATGCAATGGCTGGGTCAGCTATTTCGGTGCTGGCAAGGTGCCGGCCGCCCAGTTCTTCGGCGCCGTGCCGTTCGGCATGAGCTTTCAGGGCCAGAACGCTTGGTTCTATGAAGGCGGCGGGGTCGACCTGTGGCATGAGGTGTATGAGCCGTTCAACCTGGTCGCCTTCCCCTGCGGCAACACCGGCGTGCAGATGGGCGGCTGGTTCAAGGAACCGATTTCTGGCCTGGCCGATCTGGACGGGCTGAAATTGCGCATCCCTGGCCTGGCCGGCCGGGCCTATGCCAAGCTGGGCGTGGATGTGCGACTGCTGCCGGGTGGGGAGATCTTCCCGGCCCTGGAGCGGGGCGTGATCGACGCCGCCGAATGGGTCGGCCCCGCCCAGGACAAGATCCTGGGCCTGCAGAACGCCGCCAAGCACTACTACACCACCGGCTGGCACGAGCCGACCACGGTGACCGAATTCGCCATCAACAAGGCCGCGTGGGAAAGCCTGCCGGACGATCTGAAGCAGATCGTCATCAACGCCTGCCAGGCCTGCAACCTGGCCAGCCATTCCTGGGCCGAGGCCAACAACGCCGCCGCGTTCAAGAGCTTCCTGGAGGAGGATGGGGTCACCGCCCACATCTTGCCCGACGACATCATCGCGGCCCTGAAGACCGCCATGGTCGAGGTCTATGACGAGCTGTCCTCGGGCGACGAGACCTTCAAGAAGGTCATGGACAGCTACTTCGCCTTCAAGGCCGAGCATGACGGCTGGGCCCAAATGAGTGAAGGCGTCTGGCACGGCAAGCTGCGCGGCGCCTAAGGCGCCTAAACAAGGAGTACGTCCGTGATCTCCAAAATCGCGGACGGTCTTCAGGCGGTCGTGGACGCCGTATGCGTCCCGGCCGCCTTCTTGACCGTCGTGCTGGTCACCCTGGTCGCCAGCAATGTCCTGCTGCGCTATCTGTTTTCCGCGGGCGCGGTCTGGGCGCAGGAGTTGGAATGGCATCTGTTGCTGCCGATCGCGGTGTTCGGTGCGGTGTACGCCCAGCGTATGGGTGACCATGTCCGCATCGATATGCTGTACGAGCGCCTGCCCGAGGCGGGCCGGCGGGCCATCGACCTGGTCGCGGCCGTGGTCATGCTGTTCATTGCCCTGTGGCTGATCCGCCTTGCGATCCCTTGGGTTGGCCAATCCTGGCGGATTGGGGAATTCTCCCCCGATCCGGGCGGGCTGCCGGCGCGCTGGGCCTTGAAGGGCCTGATCCCGGTCGGGCTCGGCTTCCTGGCCCTGCAGGCGGTGGTCGATGGCTTGCGCGAGATCGCCTGGTTCGCCGGTGAGCGGACGCCTGCCAAAGCGACATAAAGGATACTCCTGGTGAGCGAGAATGAGCTGCTGGCGATCGGCATGATCGTGGCGTTTTTCGTGCTGCTGATCATCGGCATGCCGGTGGCGGTCGGCATCGCGCTGGCCGGGTTCGTGTTCGGCTATGCCGGTTTTGGGGAGTTGCTGTTCAAGCTGTTGCCGGCCCGCATCTTCGGGGTGGTGACCAAATACGAATTCCTGGCCATCCCCTTGTTCGTGTTCATGGGCGTGATGCTGGAGAAGTCCAGGGTCGCCGAACGGCTGCTGGAGGTGATCGGCCTGGCCTGCGGCGGCCTGCGCGGCGGCATGGCCTTGGCGATCGTTCTGGTCGGCGTGCTGTTGGGGGCCTCGACCGGCATCGTCGGCGCCACCATCGTCACCCTGGGGCTGCTCACCCTGCCGGTGCTGCTGCGCCGGGGTTATCATCCGGCCTTGGCGTCCGGCACGGTGTGCGCGTCGGGCACGCTGGGCCAAATCATCCCGCCCAGCCTGGTCTTGATCCTGCTGGCCGACATCATGGGCCAGTCGGTCGGCACCCTGTTCGCCGCCGCCATGATCCCGGGCCTGATGCTGGCGGCGCTCTACTGCATCTACATTCTGGGCCTGGGCTATCTGAAGCCGGATTTGGCGCCGGCGATCCCCCAGGCGGAGCGCCAGGGCCTGCCCGGCGCCAAGCTGGCCTGGATGGTGGTGCAGGTGGTGATCCCGCCCTTGGCCCTGGTGTTCGCCGTCTTGGGCTCGATCATCGGCGGCATCGCGGCCCCCACCGAGGCCGCCAGCATGGGCGCGGTCGGCAGCCTGGTGATCGCGGCCCTGTACCGCAAGCTGGACTGGCCCACGGTCAAGGACGTGACCCTGCAGACCACCCGCATTTCGGCGATGATCTTCTTCATCCTGATCGCGGCCCAGGTGTTCGCGCTGGCGTTTCGGGGCCTGCAGGGCGAACAGTTGGTCTCTGGCATGTTCGAATTCCTGCCCGGCGGCGTGAACTCGGCCCTGGTTTTCATGATGGTGATCCTGTTCGTACTGGGCTTCTTCTTGGAGTGGAGCGAGATCAGCTATATCGCGCTGCCGATCCTGTTGCCGTTCTTCGCCGTCGC
The DNA here is from genome assembly GCA_964399515.1 of uncultured Mycobacteriaceae bacterium. Taxonomy (GTDB): domain Bacteria; phylum Pseudomonadota; class Alphaproteobacteria; order DSM-16000; family Inquilinaceae; genus CAYNRD01. The sequence goes on from CAYNRD010000278.1 coordinate 3,559, forward strand.
CGGGGTCGATCCGGTCTGGCTGGCGGCCCTGGTCTGCCTGAACCTGCAAACCAGCTTTCTGACCCCGCCCTTCGGCTGGGCGCTGTTCTTCCTCAAGGGCTCAGCCCCGCCCGGGGTCACCACCTGGCACATCTATGCGGGCGCACTCCCCTTCGTCGGCATCCAGATCCTGGCAATCGCGATCCTGTTCACCTTCCCCGCATTGGCGACCTGGTTGCCCGAAGCGATCGGCTGGTAGCGGGCGGGGACGATCCGGGGACAGTATACTGAACTCAGGAGTTCAGTATACTGTCCCCGG
>CAYNRD010000279.1:0-3854 GCA_964399515.1 uncultured Mycobacteriaceae bacterium
GCGGTCGATCGCCGCCCGCACCAGGGCGTGGCTGCGGTTCAGATGGGAGGCCCAGGCGGCCCGGCAACGCCGGTACCGGGCGTCCAGGGCGATCTGCTCATACACATAGCCCAGCCGGCGCACGGGCCAGGGCGCGGGCGTGACCAGGGCGGTGAAGGCTTCCTGAAGCATCTTTGCGTGGCTCTTTCTATCTATACTGCGCGGTGGATGGGACGAGTCGGTACCGTGCGGGGGACCCCAGTGACGACGCAGAGCTATTACGTGGACCAGGCGCTGCTGGCCGAAGGCTGGTGTGAGGGGGTGCGGATTTCCGTAACCCCGACCGGGATGATCGACACCATCGAAACCAAGGTCGCCGCCGGCGCCATCGGCGACGGCACCGACCGGCTGGACGGCGCCCTGCTGCCGGGCCGGCAGAATTGCCACGGGGTCACCACCGGCGTGTTCAAGTCCGCCGCGGCGCCGATCCGTGATCCCGACGGGTTGGAGGCGGCGGCGGCCCTGGCCTATATGGCGCTGGTCGAATTGGGCTTCACGGCGGTGGGCGATGTCTTCGCCCTGCCCTATGAGCCGGCCTCGGCCGACCCCGACCTGGCCCCGGCGCTGGCCTTCGCCATGATCCGGGCCGCCCTTGACGTGCGCATCGGGCTGACCTTGTTCCCGCTCGCCGTCCCCCATCCCGGCGGGGACGCGGCTGGCCGCCCGCCGGGCGACGATCCGGCGCTGGCGATTTGGCGGGCCTGCCATCGGTCCCACAAGGGGGACCGGCAGATCCGCACCGGCCTGGGGCTGCTGGTCCGGGAGGACGCCCCCACCGACCAGTTCGCCGCCCTGCTGGCGGCGGTCCATGGCCAAGATGCCTGGGCGCCGATCCAGGTGTTGTGCGCCGACCCGGGCCAGGCGGCGGGGCGGGCCTTGGACCGCTTGCTGGACCAGGCCCCCGTCGATGGCCGCTGGTCCCTGGTCTGGAACGACGCCGTCACCGGACCCCAGGCGGCGGCGGTGGCGGCCCTGGACGCGGTGGTGGTGGTGCCGTTCGGCGCCGATCCGGCCGCCATCGGCGCCGCCCTGCCCGGCGAGCGGTTGGCCTTCGGGACCTGCAACGTGGCGTTCCCGACCATCGAGCACCTGGCGGAGGCGCCCCCGGCACCGGCCAAGACCGGCGCCCAGGTGCTGGCCCGGCCGATCGGCGGCCTGGCCCCCGGCAACCGGGCGGACTGGATCCTGTCGCCCGAGCGCGGCTCGGGCCGCATCGACCGGGGCTGGTGCGGTGGCGCCGGGGTGGGGGCCGCGGGCCGGCACCAGGCGCGCGACAGCATCATCGCCCGTTACCACCGCCTGGTCGGTCCGCCCGGTTGACCCGAATGCTGGACGCGGGGCCGGCGCTTGTGTTGGATACCGGTCCATGCCAATCCGTCATGATCGTTGAAAGGCTCTGCCCCATGACCGCATCGAACAGCACCGGCCGCTCCGCGTGGCGGTCCGTCCTGTCCTTCGCCGTCGCGGCGTTGACCGCGATTGGCCTTACCGTCACCCAAGCACAGGCGGCCGATTTGGATCCGGAAAACACCCTTTTGCTGGAACTGACCACCGGACAAGTGGTCATCGCCCTCAAGCCCGACTTGGCCCCGGCCCATGTCGCGCGAATCAAGACCCTGGCCCGGGAAGGGTTCTATGACGGCATCACCTTCCACCGGGTGATCGAAGGGTTCATGGCCCAGGCGGGCGACCCGACCGGCACCGGCGGCGGCGGGTCCTCCCTGCCGGACCTGGATGAGGAGTTCAGCCGCACCCGGTTCGAGCGCGGCACCCTGGGCGCGGCCCGCACCAACGATCCCAACAGCTTCAACAGCCAGTTTTTCATCACCTTCGGCCCGCAGGATTTCCTGAACGACCCGTTCAACCGGTCGTCGTTCTACACCGTGTTCGGCCAGGTGGTCGAAGGGATGGAGGCGGTCGATGCCCTGTCCAAGGGCCAGCCGCCGCGCGACCCGGACCGGATCGTGTCCATGCGGGTGATGGCCGACACCCAGTGATCGGCGGCGTCACCGGCTGATTTTCACCGGCGGCACCCCCGGCGGGCTGACCAACAGCGCCGACGGCATGTCCCGCACGAACCAGCCCCGGCGCCGCGCCTCCTGGGCCAGGACCTCGGGCGGGATCGCCTCGAAGCCCTGCAGGTGCTCCCGGTAACCCAGCCCGTCGGCCCAATGGCGCAGTTCGGAGATCAGCTGCGGGTCGGTCAACGCCGTGGCGGCCATCATCGACCAGGCCCGGGCGACCTCGGCCATGCCGTCGGCACCCATGCGCTCGGTCAGGCCCAAGGCTTCCAGCTTGGACTTCAGGCCTTGCCAGCTGTCCGAGGCCGCGATCAGGTCCGACAGCTGGCGGCGAAATTGGTCTTCCGCTTCGGTCATGGGCCCCTGGATACCGGCATTGCCCGGCCATCTCCATGGGATTCATCGCCATCTCTCGGCCGACCGTCGCGGATGCCGGCGGTTGGTTTTCCGGGAACCCAATGCCGTCCGACGGTGTTGTGATTGCAGATCGCCGCACCGAACTCCGTCAGACCAGGAGAAGACCATGACCATGGATCGCCGCACCGCGCTCGCCGCCAGCCTCGCATTTGGTTTCGTGATGGCCGCCGCGCCCCCCACCTTGGCCGCAAGCGCGTCGGAGATTGACGCCGAGGTGCGCCAGGCGCTGTCCAAGCTGTACTCGGAGGTGCCCGCGACGCGGAGCCTGGTCGATCAGTCGGCGGGTGTCCTGGTGTTCCCGGGCATTGTCGAAGGGGCGTTCGTGTTCGGCGGCCAGTTCGGCGAAGGCGCCCTTCTACAGGGTGGTGCCACGACCGGATATTACAATCTCGTCGCCGGCAGCTTTGGTTTTCAGGCGGGTGCGCAGAGCTTCGACATGGTGATTCTGTTCACCACCGAGGACTCGCTCGATTTCTTTGACCGGACCGAGGGTTTCGAACTCGGCGTCGATGCCGGGGTGACCATCGCCGAGGTCGGCGCCAGGGGCGACCTGACCACCAACAGTCTGCAGGACCCGATCGTGGCTTTTGTGTACGGGGAGCGCGGATTGATGGGCGGCGTCTCCATCGAAGGCAGCAAAATCACCGAAATCGATAAGTAATCGCAAGAAAATTAGAAATATCGGCTGTTTGGCGATTTTTGTTACCGATTCATGTCTACATGAAATTCTAGAGCGGATCGTGCAGGCCCGATTGGGTCCGGTCGATTAAGATCAGGCTGGGTTGATCCTGGGCTATGACAAATTGGTATTGCTGAAGTTCATCCAGCACTTCCTTCTCCATCCAGACTGCAACCTTTCCCAAGCGTAACCGGTCGGAGATCGAGCCGATGATGCCGTATCGGGGGCAACTTGCTGGGTGGCGACAACCAGGTCTGGTTGGCCGGTTTGCGCTTCGTCGGTTTCGCGGGCTCGACGGTGGTGCATTCGGTCGGTGGCTGGGTGGCGCTGGCGGGTGTGATCGTCCTGGGCCCCCGGATCAGCCGCGTTCGGGGCATGGGGGACGCCGGCCAGCCGGCCTTGAGCCGCACCGAGGACATGGCCCAGCGCGCCGGCGTCTTGACCGGAATCGCCGGGCACAACAAGCAGGCCAAACCCGAGATCAGTGAGACCGCCGCCACCGTGGATCAGGTGGTCGAAAGGCTGGCGCGGCTGGTGGGCTCAATGACCACCCTGCCCCAGCGGGATGGCCCACCCGCCCTGCCCGCCCGGTGACGCGCGCTCACTCCGCGCCGAACACCAAGTTACGTTGGGTGTTGGTGCGGACGAAGGTGGTGCGCTTGGACAACTCCTTCAGCTTGACCGCGCCCACATAGGTG
>CAYNRD010000280.1:0-3842 GCA_964399515.1 uncultured Mycobacteriaceae bacterium
GTCCCTGGCCGCCGCCGACATGGCCCCCCTGCGGGTGGCGGCCGCCACCCTGGAAGCCATGCCCCGGAAGGCCCGCGGGGTGGCGATCTTCGAGGTGACCAGCCAGAAGGACCGCCAGGCGATCGACGCCCCGCCCGGCATCGACCAGCGTTGGCTGGTCCATCCGGACCCGCATCGGCGGTCCGACGCCCAGGAACGGCTGATCCGGTCCCTGGACTGGCCCACGGGCACGGTTCAGACCTGCGTGGCTGGGGAAAGCGGCGTGATCCGGGGCCTGCGGGCCTTCCTGATCAATGAGAAGGGCCTGACCAAGCAGGACGCCTATATCTCCGGCTATTGGAAGATCGGCCTGGTCGAGGATGAGCACCAGAAGGCCCGCAAGGCCGGCCTGGCCGGCTGAGGGGGCGGTATGGCGGGGGCAGGCCTGACCGATCCCGACGGCGCCACCCGCCCCCCGTCCTGGGGCAGTGCCGCCTGGCACCGGCGGGTCTGGGCGCTGTCCGTGCCGATCATCGTCGCCAATGTCACGGTGCCGCTGCTGGGCATCGTCGATACCGCCGTGGTCGGCCATCTGGACAGCCCGGAGCCGCTGGGTGCGGTCGCGATCGGTGCCCAGATCTTCGCGTTCGTGTTCTGGGGGTTCGGCTTCCTGCGCATGGGCACCACCGCCCTGGTCGCCCAGGCCCATGGCGCGGGGGATGGCGGGCTGGTTGGCCTGTCGGTGCTGCGGGCCAGCCTGGTGGCGGGGCTGATCGGCACCGGTCTGATCGCGCTGCAGGCGCCGGTCGCGGGTCCGATCCTGTCCCTGTTCGGCGCCTCCCCCGGGGTGGAGGATCTGGCGCGAACCTATGTTCTAACCCGGATCTGGGCAGCGCCGGCGACGCTGCTGAACTATGTCATGATCGGGTTCCTGTTCGGCATGCAGCGCACGCGGTGGAGCCTGGTGCTGGTGCTGGTGCTGAACCTGACCAACATCGCCCTGTCGCTGGTGTTCGTGGTCGGCTTCGGCTGGGGGGTGATGGGCGTGGCGCTGGCCAGCGTGATCGCGGAGTGGCTGGCGGTGCTGGCCGGCGGTGCCGTGATCTGGCGGCAGTTGGCCGGCTTGGGCCCCAAGCGGCCCTGGCAGGGGTTCTGGGACGGTGCCGCCTTCGCACGCCTGATGTCGGTCAACGCCAATCTGTTCATCCGCACCCTGTGCCTGATCACCGGCTTTGCCTGGTTCATGGCCCAGGGCGCCCGCCAGGGGGATCTGATCCTGGCCGCAAACGCCATCCTGTGGAATTTTCAGATGTTCGCCAGCTATGCCTGTGACGGCTTCGCCCACGCGGCCGAGGCTTTGGTCGGCAATGCGGTCGGCAAGCGCTCGGCCCGGGACTTGGACCAGGCGGTGCGGGCGACCACGGTGTGGGCCGCCGGGTTCGCGGCGATTTTCGCGGCCAGCTATGCGCTGCTGGGTCCGGTGATCATCGATGCCATGACCGACCAAGCGCCCGTGCGGGAGGCCGCCCGGATCTATCTGGGCTGGGCGATCGTGCTGCCGGTCCTGTCGGTGTGGAGCTTCCAACTGGACGGGATCTTCATCGGCGCCACCCGCGGGGCGGCCTTGCGCAACGCCATGGTCGTGTCGCTGATCACGTTCCTGGCCGCGGGCGTGCCGCTGACTATGGCGTTTGGAAACCATGGGCTGTGGGCCGCCTTCGCCCTGTTCATGATCATGCGGGGCGTCACCCTGGCGGTGGCGTATCCGGCCTTGGCGCGGTCGGTGGGGTCATCCCATTGGGCCGGCGCGCAGACATCGGGATGACGGCCATGGACGATGGGGTACCGAAACTGGGGCTGGCCTTAGGTGGCGGCGTCGCTCATGGCTGGGCCCATCTTGGGGTGCTGCGGCGCCTGGATGAGGCCGGCATTCGGCCGGATGTGGTCGCCGGCACCTCCATCGGCGCCATGGTCGGCGCCTGCTATCTGGCCGGCAAGCTGGACGCGCTGGAGGCATGGGCCCGGTCGCTGACCCGCCTGCGGGTGGTCGCCTACATGGATTTCACCTTTTCCAAGCCGGGCATCATCGGCGGCGGCCACCTGGAGCAGGCGGCCCGGGACCATCTGGGGGCCCTGCGGGTCGAGGATCTGGACCGGCCGTTCGTCGCCATCGCGGTCGATATGTTCACCGGCCATGAGGTGTGGCTGCGGGAGGGGGATTTGGTCACCGCCACCATGGCCTCCTACGCCATGCCGGGGGTGTTCCCGCCGGTGCGGGTGCGCGATTTCAGCCTGGTGGACGGCGCCTTGGTCAACCCGGTGCCGGTCTCGGTGTGCCGGGCCTTGGGCGCCCGGCTGGTGATCGCCGTGAACCTGCAGACCGACAGCCTGGGCAAGGCCCGGGTGCCCGGCACCGATTACCAGCGGGTGGCCGGATACGACCTGCAAGACGTGATCGCCGAAAAGGCCGGGCAGCCCTCGCTGTTCTCGCCGCTCACCGGGCGGATCACCAAGCTTTTGGGCGGCATGCTGTTCGGGCGGGAGGAAAACCAGCCCAGCACCTTCGGGGTGATGTTCTCCTCGCTCAGCATCGTTTTGGACCGGATCACCCGCTCACGCCTGGCGGGTGACCCGCCGGACGTGCAGATTGGCCCGAAACTGGGCGCCTTCGGCCTGGCGGAATTCCAGCGCGCGGCGGAAATGATCGATATTGGCTATGCCACCACCGACGCCATGATGCCGGAGATCCAGGAAAGCCTGGAGATCGCCGGCTGCCTGCGCACCCTGGAGTCCAGGACCGGCCCGAATGTTGCTTGACCCGGGGGCGGTCCGATGATGGCACATAGGCGCCGATCCGGTCGATATGAAGGAGATGGCCATGCTGGCCCGCACCCCGATCCTGGCCCTGATGATCCTGGCCCTGGCCGCCTGCGGCGGCAACCAGGCCTCCCGCAGCACCTTCGACGCCAATGAGGGGGCGGTGGCCGGCGGGACGATCGGCTTTGTCGCCACCGGCTTCAACCCGATCGGCTTCGCGGGCGGCGTGGTGGGCGGCGCGTTCCTGGCCACCTATACCGACGCCCTGCGCCGCAGCCGGGAGCGGTGCCATATCCTGAGCGAATGCGTGTTCGACCAGCCCTCCAGCCGGATCCGGCCCCGGTAACATCAAGCAGCCAGGCGTCGCTTGGCGCTGGCCTCCCGTACCCGGTCCAGGGCGTCCAGAATGACACGGCCGGCAGCACCCGGGACCGAGCCCGCCTTCGGCGCGTTTTCGGCGATGTGCCGGCGCCACAGCCGGCCGCCGGGCTGGCCATGGAACAGCCCCAGCATATGCCGGGTGACCGCGTGGCACGGCACGCCATAGGTGGCGGCCCGGTCGGCATAGCGCGCCATGGCTTCGGCCACCTGGGCCCGGTCCGGCCCCGGGGCTTGGGCGCCGAACAGCCGCCGATCGGCCTCGGACACCAGCCACGGCGCGTGATAGGCGGCCCGGCCCAGCATCACCCCATCGACATGGGCCATCTGGCCCTCGATCGCCGGCCAGTCGGTCAGCCCGCCATTGATCACCACGGTCAGCCCCGTCCCCCAAGCCCGCTTCAGCCGGTGCACGCGCGGATAGTTCAACGGCGGCACATCCCGGTTTTCCTTCGGGCTCAAACCGTCCAGCCAGGCTTTCCGGGCGTGCACGATGACGGTCCGGCAGCCGGCTTCGGCCAGCCGGCCGACAAAGCGGTTCAGATCCGCGTCCTCATCCTGGTCGTCGATGCCGATCCGGCACTTGACCGTGATCGGGACCTGGCCGCCCACGGCCCGATCCATGGCCTGAAAGCAGGCGGCGACCGTGTCCGGTTCGGCCATCAGGC
>CAYNRD010000281.1:0-3834 GCA_964399515.1 uncultured Mycobacteriaceae bacterium
CGGCAAGATGTCCGGCCGCCAGTATTCGGAGTTCTGGGGCCAGGTGCACATCTGGACCACCTTCGTCGGCGTGAACCTGACCTTCTTCCCGATGCACTTCTTGGGTCTGGCGGGCATGCCGCGCCACTACCCGGACTATCCGGATGCCTTTCACGGCTGGCACATGGTCGCGTCCTACGGGGCCTATATCGGCTTCGCGTCCTCGCTGCTGTTCGTCTGGATCGCCTACCGCACCGTGACTGCCGGCAAGCGGATCGAGGAGGACAACTATTGGGGCGAAGGGGCGACGACCCTGGAGTGGAAAGTGTCCTGCCCGCCGCCCTTCCACCAATTCGGCGTTCTGCCGAAGGTGAAATGACGGGGCCGGGACCACGATGACGGATGTTTCGGTCAACGGGCGGGATCGGGCTGCCGCCGCGCCGTCCCCGTCCTACGGGGCGGCCAGCTGGCAAGACTATGTCGCGCTGCTGAAGCCGCGGGTGATGAGCCTGGTGGTGTTCACCGGCCTGGCCGGCCTGGTGGCCGCCCCGGGCGCCCTGCATCCGGTGCTGGCGGCGGTCGCGATCCTGTGCATCGCCGTGGCCGCCGGGGCCGGCGGGGCGATCAACATGTGGTATGTCCGGGACATCGACGCGATCATGGCCCGGACCCGGTCCCGGCCCATCCCCCAGGGCCAGGTGGTGCCGGCCGAGGCGCTGACCTTCGGCGTGGTGCTGTCCTTGGCCTCGGTGATGGTCATGGCCTTGGCGGTCAATTTCGTCGCCGCGGCGCTGCTGGCCGCCGCGATCGGCTTTTACGTCTTCATCTACACCATGTGGCTGAAGCGCCGCACGCCGCAGAACATCGTTATCGGTGGGGCGGCGGGGGCTTTTCCGCCTATGATCGGCTGGGCGGCGGTGACCGGGGACGTCACCATCGTGCCGATCCTGTTGTTCGCGATCATCTTCATCTGGACCCCGCCGCATTTCTGGGCTTTGGCGCTGTACCATGACGGGGATTACGGGGCCGCCGGCGTGCCGATGTTGCCGGTGGTCAAGGGCGAGCGGGAGACACGGCGCCAGATCCTGATTTATTCGGTGCTGCTGGCGCTGCTGGGCCCGATGCCGGTTCTGTTCGGCACCGGCGGGGCTGTGTACCTGGCGGGTTCCGCGGTGCTGGGGGTGCTGTTCGTGATTTGTGCGGTCCGCGTCCACCAGGAACAGGGGGCGACGACCGACAACCGGGCCGCCAAGCGCATGTTCGGCTTTTCCATCTTCTATCTGTTCGCCATCTTCGGCCTGCTGTTGGCCGATGCCGGCCGCAGCCTGCCCATGCCATGGGGGCCGTGATGGCGGCGGGAGAGCCAGACCGGGCCAGCGCCGAGGCCGATGACGGCCCGGAAATCCGCGCCGAGGACGTGGCGCCCGCGCGGCGCAAGCGCAATCTGGTCACCCTGCTGGTCTTGGTCGGCTGGGTGGCGCTGATCTACATCGTTGCCATCGTTAAGATGTCGGAGGGGAGCTGATGACCACATCCGCCATGGACACCGCCCAGTCCAGCCAAGAGCTGGCGCGCAAGAACGCCCGCATGATGGGCACCCTGGTGCTGATCGTGGCCGGCATGGTCGGCGCCAGCTTCGCGGCCGTGCCGCTGTATGATTTGTTCTGCCGGGTCACGGGGTTCGGCGGCACGACCCAGACCGCCGACGCCCTGCCCGACCAGGTGTTGGACCGGGACGTGACCGTCCGTTTCGCCGCGCACACCCGCAAGGGGCTGCCGTGGGAGTTCACGGTCGAGCAGAACACCATCGATGCCCAGATCGGCGCCGGCCAACTGATCCACTTCTCGGCCGTCAACACGTCTGACCGGCCGGTGGCGGGCACCGCCCTGTTCAACGTCACGCCCCTGCGCGCCGGGGTCTACTTCCATAAGATCCAATGCTTCTGCTTCGATGAGCAGACCATCCAGCCGGGCGAGCGGGTCGATTTCCCGGTGTTCTTCTACCTGGACCCGGAGATGGCCCAGGATGCCAGCATGGATGAGGTGGGCCAGATCACCCTGTCCTACACCTTCTTCCCGGCCCAGTCCCAGGATCTGGAAGACGGCATCGACGCCTTCTACGACCGGCTGGATCAAGTGAGCGCGGCCGAGCCGGGCACAGCCGACACCGGCGCCGTTGAACCGTCCCCGGCCGCCCTGTAGAACCCAACCGACACCGCCGTCATCCGCCACCAGGGGACCCGTTCCGGCATGAGCGACAAGCATCCCACAGACTCCTTCGTGATGGAGGCGGGTGGCCCCCAGCCCTACCACCTGGTCAAGCCCAGCCCGTGGCCGCTGCTCAGCAGCCTGGCGGCCGGCTTCCTGGCCTTCGGCCTGATCCGCTACCTGCATTACGATGGCGGCCTGACCCTGGTGTTGGGCCTGCTGGCGGTGACGGCGTGCATGGCCGGCTGGTGGCGGGACGTGATCATCGAATCGGTGATTGAAAAGGCCCACTCGAAGATCACCAAGCTGGGCATGCGCTACGGCATGATGCTGTTCATCGCGTCCGAGGTGATGTTCTTCGCGGCGTTCTTCTGGGCCTTCTTCGATGCCTGGCTGTACCCCAAGGCCGGCATCGACCACCAATGGCCGCCCGAACAGATCGAGGTGGTCGATCCCTTCGGCCTGCCGCTGTTGATGACGCTGATCCTGCTGTTGAGCGGCTGTACGGTCACCTGGGCGCACCACGCCATCCTGGAAGGGCGGAACAAGGCGGCATCGACGGCGCTGGGCCTGACCATCATGCTCGGCATCTTCTTCACCGCCGTGCAGATCTACGAATACACCCACGTCCATTTCGGCGTGTCCGACACCGTGTATGGCGCCACCTTCTATCTGGCGACGGGCTTCCACGGGCTGCACGTGATCATCGGCACCATCTTCCTGGGCGTGTGCTGGTGGCGGGTCAATCAGCCGGGCCACTTCACCCCGCAAAGCCATTTCGGCTTCGAGGCGGCGGCGTGGTACTGGCACTTCGTCGACGTGGTCTGGCTGTTCCTGTTCTTTTATATCTATTGGTTCAGCTCCCTCGGCAGTCCCAACGCGCTGTGACCCGGGGGGCCATGGCCTGGCACCGGTTTGATTGGTGGGCGGCGGCGATCGCCCTGCCCATGTTGGCGATCCTGATCGGCCTGGGCAGCTGGCAGTTGGTCCGGCTGGAGTGGAAGCAGGGCCTGCTGGCGGAGATTGAGCGCACCCGCGCCCTGCCGCCGGTGCCGCTCGCGACGCTGCACGGCCACACGCCCGCCGCTGACACCGAATACCGCGCCGTGATCCTGGCGGGGGTGATCCTGCCCGGCGGGCCGATCCTGACCGGTCCCGGGGTGCTGGACGGGGCGGTGGGCTATCATCTGTTCGTGCCGGCCCAGCCGGCGGGGCCGGGCCTGCCGCCGGTCCTGGTCAATTTGGGCTGGGTACCGCCCGCGGGCGACCCGGAGGCCGGGCGGATCGCGGTCCCGGCACCTGGGGACCGGGTCGAAGTCCTGGGCCGGCTGCGCACACCCCTGGCCCAAGGGGCGTTCCAGCCGGACAATGATCCCGCCACCGGCCAGTGGTACAGGACCGATCGCGCCGCCATGGCTGACATGCTGTGCAAGACCGCCGAAGACGGCGTGGAGCGGGCCCTCGACCTTCAGACCTTGGCGCGTACACCGGACGGTGAGCCCCGCTGGGTGGAGATGCGCTGCGCGCGCCTTGACGCCGGCGACACTCGCACCGGCGGGCTGGTGATCGCCGTTTCACGCGATGTTACCGAGCGACGCGGTACAGCCGCCGAGCTGGAGCGCGCCCGCGACCAGGCCGAAGCCGCCA
>CAYNRD010000282.1:0-3785 GCA_964399515.1 uncultured Mycobacteriaceae bacterium
GGGGCCCGCGCACCTCACCCGCCAGCACCACGCGATTGGTGGTGGTCAGGGTCTCCACCGCCACCCGCGCCTCGGGGTCGCGCGACAGGAACAAATCGACGATCGCGTCGGAGATTTGGTCACAAACCTTGTCCGGATGACCTTCGGAGACACTTTCACTGGTGAACACATAAGCGCCGTTGGCGCCGCTGGCCTGGGACACGTCGGGGACCCTCACGGAGAGATGGGAGAGGCAAAACAGGCGAGGGTTTTGGCAACCGGACAAGGCCGGGTCAAGCGTCCCCGGCCGATTGCATAAACGAAACTTTATATGTGCCGGTGCTGGGTGCCGCTCACCGTTCGGAGACCGCCTTGACCAACTCGGCGAATTTGCGCCGGGACGGGGCGTCGGGAATGCCGTAATAGGCCTCGACCAGGGTCAGGGTCTCGACCCGGCGCATCGGCGCGTCGCCGCCCGGCTCCGGCGGCCGGAACCGGGCTTGGGGCTCGGCCAGTCCCGGCCCCGCATCCAGGGCCGTGACCCCGTCCTCGAAAAAATAGTCCACCGTCACCCCCAGCGCCTGGGACAGGCGGAACAGCTGGCTGGCGCTGACCCGGTTCAACCCCTTCTCGAACTTCTGGATCTGTTGGAAGCTCAAGCTGACCGCGTCGGCCAGAACGCTTTGGGTCATGCCGCAGATGTGGCGGCGGATGCGCAACCGTTCGGCAATCATCGTATCGACCGGGTTGTGCTCGCTGGGTGGACGGCCAACCCGGCGCGGCGTGGCCGATTTTTGGGCGGTTCGGTTGGCGCTACCGGCTTCGAAATCTTTGGAATTGGCCACTGGTCGGTTCGGTTGGTTGTCGCGCGCCGCCCGTGCCGCCAGTGCGGAACCGGCGCCCGCAAGGCCGGATCGGATGGGCGTCATCACGGAATTTCCTGCCATCGTATTCCAAACAACCACAGCGCCTGATTGATGCAAGGCGAAAAAGTATTCACTTCTATGCCTAGAATAAAAAATCGATCTGTATTCGAAAAATTCTCGTTTTAGTCGGGTTCATTCGCCCGGGTTTGCGGCATAAACCCGACCGGGACGTGATTCGCGTCAATTTGGATCCGGTCTTCGCCCGGTGTTGGCGATCGGATCAGCGATTTCTAAGCGTGCGGGAAATGATAATCAGTGTGACCAACAATAGGGTCAGGATCGCCAGCGGCCCATGGCCGAAGCGCGCGAACACCGTCGGCGTCAGCGCGGTCGGCAGCGGCGCGTCGATCACGCCGACGGCCCCCAGGTCCAGCCGGTCCAACACCCGGCCATAGCCATCGGTCACCGCCGAGATGCCCGTATTGGCGGCCCGCACCAGGGGCAGCCCTTCCTCCACCGCGCGCATGCGGGCCTGGGCGTAATGCTGTTGCGGGCCGATGGTCTCCCCGAACCAGGCGTCATTGGTGACGTTCAGCAGCCAGGCCGGCCGGTCCGGGCCGGTGAGCGCGACATGGCCGGGAAAGATCGCCTCATAGCAGATCAGGACGCTGAACGGCGGCAGCGCCGGCGCGTCGGCCCGGGCGGCGGTGCCCGCGGCCAGGGTGCGCAAGCCGGGCCCAGGCGTGAAATCCTCCCGTCCCTCGGTGATCTTCTCGATCGGCAGCACCGAGCCGAAGGGCACGTATTCCCCGAACGGCACCAGGTGGACCTTGTCATACCGCAGGGTCAGCACCCCATCCCCGTCGATGCCGACGAGGGAGTTGGTGAACCGAACCTGGTCCGGCGCGCCCGCCACGGGGTCGCCCAGCGGGCTGCCGGTCAGCAGCACCGAGCCGTCCGGGACCACGGCGGCGATGCGCCGGCGCGCTTCGGCATCCCGGTTGAGCAGAAACGGCGCCGCCGTCTCGGGCCAGATGACATGGGTCGGCGGCGGTCCCGCCCCGGGTGCCACGGACAGGTCCAGATGGCGGTTGAAATGCAGGAGCCGGTGGTCCGGGTGCCATTTCTGGTCCTGGGGGACCGAGGCTTGGACCAGCCGCAGCCGCAGGTCCGGGTGGGTTTCCAACGGTGCGGTCAGGCGCACGCTGCCCCAGAACGCCATGGCCGCCAATACCACCACCATGGCGCCGAACACCGCCGTGGCCCGGCTGGAGAACCGAAACCGGTCCCGGTCGATCACCGCGTAGGCCAAGCCCGCGGTCAGCACGGTGATCAGGCCCAAGCCATGGACGCCGATCAGCGACGCCGCCTGCAGGACCGGCGGCCATCCCACCCAGGTGTAGCCGATCAGGTTCCAGGGAAAGCCGGTCAGCACCACGCCCCGGGTCACCTCCACGCCGGTCCACACGACCGCGAACAGCATGGCGCGTTCCACCGCGTCCAGGGCGGCCCATCGGGCGACCGCGCCGTGGATCAGAGCGATCAGACCGAAGAAGATCGCCAGCCCCGCCGGCAGGCCGGCGACCGCGAACGGCACCAGCCACCAGAAGCTGGCCAAATCCACGAACAGGGCCGACGCGATCCAGTGCAGGCCGACCACGAAATAGCCGAAGCCAAAGCACCAACCGGTCCAAAACGCCGCCCGGTTGGGCCGGGTGGTGGCACTGGCCCCGTCCAGCAGCCAGATCAGGCAGGGCAGGGTGACCAGCAGAACCGGCATGGCGTGGAAGGGTGGCAGGGCCAGCACCGAGGCCGCGCCCAGCACCGCCGCGATCAGGGCGCGCCGGGGGCCGTTGACGGCGGTCAGCCGCTCGGCGAAATCCAGACAGATGCGGGCGGCCGAGCCTTCGGGCAGGTGGGTCGCTCTCAGCGCGAGGGTCGGCATGCGCGCCCCTTTCCCGGCCGGCACGGCCGCCGACACCGCCCGGTCAGGGGCGGTGTTGGGCCTCCGCCCCGGTCAAATCGCGGATCCGCAGGCGATGTATCCGGCGCGGATCGGCCTCGACAACCTCGATTTCCAAATCCGCCGGCAACACCAGCAGCTCACCCCGAGCCGGGATCCGGCCCGAGATACTGAACACCATGCCGCCCAGGGTGTCGACATCCTCGCGCTCGTCCTCGGACAGAATGCTGCGGCCGATCTGCGCTTCGAAATCCTCCAGCACCGCCCGGGCATCGACCAGGTAGGAGCCGTCCGCGCAGTCGGTGATCAGGCCGTCTTCGCCGGCGGTGTGCTCGTCCTGGATGTCGCCAACGATCTCCTCGATCAGGTCCTCGATGGTGATCAGCCCGTCGATGCCGCCGTACTCATCGACCACCAGCGCCATGTGCTGGCGGCTTTCCCGCATTTCGACCAGCAGGTCCAGCACCGGCATGGATGGGGCGACGATCAGGATGTCCCGGCGCAGATCGGCCAGGTCGATGGTGTGGCCCTGGGCCAGGGCGATGATCACATCCTTGATGTGCACCATGCCGATCACGTCATCCAGGGTGTCCCTGTAGATCGGCAGCCGGCTGTGCGGCTTGTCCACCAGGATCTCGATCAGATCGTCCCGGCTGGTGTCCGTGGCGATGGCGACGATGTCCGCCCGGGGCACCATGGCGTCATAGGCGGTCCGGTCGCGCAGGCGCAGGATGTTGGCCAGCAGGTGCCGTTCCAGCGCGTCGGTGGCGTCGGCGTCCTCGGACGCCGCGTCATGGCTTTCCTCGCCGTCCTCGATCAGCTCTTCGATGGTGTCGCGCCAGCTGTTCTGCTCGGTCCGGCCGCGCAGCAGCCCGAACAGGGAAAAGCCGCCGGCGCGATGGCCGTTCAGGCCGGCCCGGCCCGGCCGGGGGATCCCGATCGGGCCGGTGGCGCCGTTGATCGTGGTGCCGTTCAGC
>CAYNRD010000283.1:0-3778 GCA_964399515.1 uncultured Mycobacteriaceae bacterium
CAGGGTTTCGCGGGCGATGCGGTGGCGCTTTTCCACAGCGTTAATGTGCTGCAGGGTACGCATATTGTGCAGGCGGTCTGCCAGCTTGACCAAGAGCACCCGAAGGTCCTTGGACATGGCCAGGACCAGCTTGCGGAAATTCTCCGCCTGCTTGGCCTCGGCCGATTGGAAATCCAGCAGCGACAGCTTGGTGACGCCATCGACCAGCTCGGCGATTTCCTGGCCAAACTTGGTGCGCAGATCGTCCAGGGTCGCCACCGTATCCTCGACGGTGTCGTGCAGCAGCCCGGTGACAATGGAGGCGGTGTCCAGCCGCATATCGGCCAACAGGGCCGCCACTTCCAAAGGGTGGGTGAAATAGGGGTCGCCCGAGGCACGCCGTTGGTCGGCATGCTTGGCGAAGGAATAGACATAGGCGCGGTTGATCAAATCCTCGTCCGCGTCGGGATCATAGGCCTTGACCCGTTCCACCAGCTCATATTGGCGGATCATCGCATTCCTTCACGCCCGTTCCCTGCCACCAGCCTTCATCACCGCCGCGAATCATGACGGCTGTCGGGGACCGGGCGCAACAGAAACCGTCACGGCCCGCCAAGGTCAGTCGTCGTCGATCACCTCATCGGCGTACAAATCCCCGCCCGGGGCCGCGCCGCCGGCATCGGCGATCACTTGGTCCATCTCCTCGGCGGTTTCGATGGCGTCGGCGCCGGTCACGCCCACACCAGCCTCATCGGGGTTGGCGATGCCCTTGGCCAGCCACTCCTCCTCGCCGGCCATCAGTTCGATCACCTCGTCCTCGGCCTCTTCCTGGACCAGGTGCTTTTGATGGCCGCGCACCAGGCTCTCGCTCAGATCCTCGAACGGCACCGCCTCGGCGGCGATCTCCCGCAAGGCCACCACCGGGTTCTTGTCGCGGTCCCGGTCCAGGGTCAGCGCGGCCCCGGCAGAGATGTCCCGGGCCCGCTGGGCGGCCAGCATCACCAGATCGAATCGGTTCGGAACCTTCTCAACACAATCCTCGACCGTAACCCGTGCCATCGGCGTCACTTTCCAAATCGGTGGGGCGACCGTACGCGGGCCACTCCCGAGTGTCTCGTAATCCTTATGTCTACGGGCAAAGCCCTCGCGCCCTCAAGACCGGCGGACGAAATTCTGCCATGTGTTGCCCACAGGGTCGGCCACGGTCGGTGGGGGGACCGGGGAACCACGGCCGGGCCGCGATCGTTTCGGCACGCGCGTTAATCAAATTGACATCAAAGCCCATCGGGCTTAGCAGACGGTGGCCGGCTGTTTTAACAAAACCTCCACCGGCCCCACTTCAAGAAAGGTTTACCTTAGCATGGTTTTTTATAAAGAAGAGCGCCTAGCCCTATTTATAGATGGCGCCAATTTGTACGCGGCGGCGCGTTCCCTCAATTTCGATATCGACTACAAACGTTTGTTGGACCTGTTCACGAAAAAAGGTCGTTTGATTCGTGCATTTTATTACACGACACTGATTGAAGATCAGGAATATTCGCCGATCCGACCATTGATCGACTGGTTGGATTATAACGGCTATACCATGATCACCAAGCCGGTGCGCGAATTCACCGACAATCAGGGGCGGCGCAAGACCAAGGGTAGCATCGATGTGGACTTGACCATCGACGCCTTAGAGTTGTCCCCGCACATTGATCACATGATCCTGTTTTCGGGCGACGGCGACTATCGGCGCCTGATCGAGGTGCTGCAGCGCCGGGGCCTACGCACCACCGTGGTCTCCTCCATCCGCACCAATCCGCCGATGGTCTCGGACGAATTGCGCCGGTCGGCGGACAATTTCATCGACCTGTCCGACCTGGCGCCGTTGATCCGCCGTGGCGAGGGCCGTGCCGACCCGGGGCGGGACCCCCTGGACGATGACGACGGCGATGATGAATTCGACACGTGATCCCGGCCCCAGACTGTGCGCTGTGCCCGCGCCTGGTGACGTTTCGGCAGCAGAATAAAACCGGCCATCCGGACTTCTTCAACGGGCCGGTGCCGTCCTTCGGGGCCGACGCGCCGGCGCTGCTGGTGGTCGGCCTGGCACCGGGCCTGAAGGGCGCCAACCGCACCGGCCGGCCGTTCACGGGCGACTACGCCGGCGATCTGCTCTATGCCACGTTGATCGCATTCGGCTGGGCCCGGGGGCCCTATGGTGGCGAAGCCGATGACGGCCTGGCCCTGGCGGCGGCGCGGATCACCAATGCCGTGCGCTGCGTGCCGCCCGAAAACAAGCCGACCCCGGCCGAAATCAAGACCTGCAACCCGTTCCTGGCCGCCGAACTGGCCGCCACCGCCCCGGGTGCCGCCATCCTGGCCCTGGGCCGCATCGCCCATGATGCGGTGTTGGCCGCCCTGGAGTTGCGCAAGAGCGCGTTTGGCTTCGGCCATGGCCACCGCCACGCCCTGCCCGACGGGCGCCGCCTCTACGACAGCTATCACTGCAGCCGATACAACACCAATACCGGCCGGCTGACCCCGGCCATGTTCCAGGCCGTGTTCCAGGCGATCGCCGACGACACCGACCAGCGTTAAAGATCAGGCCGTCCCTAGCCCCGTTCCCGCAACAAGCGTTGCTTTTCGCGGCTCCAGTCGCGCTGCTTTTCGGTTTCGCGCTTGTCATGGGCCTTCTTGCCCTTGGCCAGGCCCAGGTCCAGCTTCACCTTGCCGCGCCTGTTGAAATACAACGCCAAGGGCACCAGGGTGACACCCTCGCGCTTGACCGCCCCCAGCAGGCGGTCGCGCTCGCGCCGGTGCACCAGCAGCTTGCGCGGCCGGCGGGGCTCATGATTCCAGCGGTTGGCGCTAACCAATTCGGGGATGTTGGCGTTGATCAGGTACAGCTCCCCATCCAGGGCGCCGGCATAGGCTTCCTGGATGTTGGCCTGGCCCAGACGCAGCGCCTTGACCTCGGTGCCGGTCAGCATCAAGCCCGCCTCCAGCCGGTCTTCGATGTGGTAATCGAACCGGGCGCGGCGGTTGGTCGCCACCTGGCCGGTCGCGATCAGGGCCTTTTTCGCGGGTTTTTTCGCCATCGGGGGGTCGGCCGGCGCGGGCGTGCCGGCCCTTTTGTCAATTCAGCAGGCCGGCATGGACCATGGCGTCGCGCACGGCGGCCCGTGTTCCCGCCCCCACCGGCACCAGCGGCAGGCGCACATCGCCGTTGCCCTTGCCCAGCAGGGACAGGGCGAACTTCACCGGTGCGGGGCTCGATTCCAGGAACAGCGCCCGGTGCAGCGGCCCCAGCCGGTCGCGCAAATCGCCGAACCGGCTCCAATCCCCGGCCTGGAACGCCTCATGCAGGTCGGCGCAGGCCCGGGGCGCCACGTTGGCGGTCACCGAGATGCAGCCATGCCCGCCCTGGGCCAGGAACGCCGCCACCGTCGCGTCCTCGCCCGACAGCTGACAGAACCCCGGGCCGATTTCGGTGCGCACGCGCAACGGCCGCGCCAGATCGTTGGTGGCATCCTTGACCCCGACGATCCGTGGCAATTCCGCCAGCCTGGCCATGGTTTCCACGCCCATGTCGATGACCGACCGGCCCGGGATGTTGTAGATAACGATCGGAAGCGCGGTCTGATCGTGGATGGTCTTGTAATGCTGAAAGAGCCCCTCTTGCGTCGGCTTGTTGTAGTAGGGCGTCACGATCAACAGCCCATCCGCGCCGACCTGCTCGGCATGGCGGGCGAAGTCCAGGGCCTCGGCG
The DNA here is from genome assembly GCA_964399515.1 of uncultured Mycobacteriaceae bacterium. Classification (GTDB taxonomy): domain Bacteria; phylum Pseudomonadota; class Alphaproteobacteria; order DSM-16000; family Inquilinaceae; genus CAYNRD01. The sequence goes on from CAYNRD010000283.1 coordinate 3,734, forward strand.
GTATTGTTGGACCCGGCACCGGCGATCACCGGCACCCGGCGCCGG
>CAYNRD010000284.1:0-3771 GCA_964399515.1 uncultured Mycobacteriaceae bacterium
CGCGGCATCAGTTCCACGAAGTTGCAGGGCCGAAAACGGTTGTCCAACTGATGGACCAGGATGTCGTCCCAGGCGTCCCGGCAGGCCGACGGCGAGCCGGGCAGCGCGAACAGATAAGTGCCGCCGGCGACCCCGGCGGTGGCCCGGCTCTGGATGGTCGAGGTGCCGATCTTCTGGAAACTCAACCAGCGGAACATCTCCCCAAATCCGGGAATCTCCTTCTCCAACACCGTCTTGAAGGCCTCGGGCGTCACGTCCCGGCCGGTCACCCCGGTGCCGCCGGTGGCGAGCACCACATCGACCATGGGGTCGGCGATCCACCCGCGCAGGCGGTCGGCGATCGGGCCGATCTCGTCGTGGACCACGTCCCGGCCGGCCAGGACATGCCCCGCCGCCTCCAGCCGGGTGACCAAAGTGTCGCCCGACCGGTCCTCGGCCAGCGAGCGGCTGTCGGAGACGGTCAGGACCGCGATGCGCACCGGCAGGAACGGCCGCGTTTCATCCAGTTTTCCAGCCATATCAGGCTTCCCTTCGTGCTTGGCGCCCGGGCCTTACTACCCGGTCAGCAGGATGGCCAACAGGGTCACCGTGACCGAGGCGAAGCCGACCGCCAAGGTGCCGGTCAACGCCAGCCGCTCCCACCGCCCGGCCCGCATGTCCGATCGCAGGTTGGTCTCCATGGCGCGCATGTCATCGCGCATTTCAGACCGCAGGGCGCCCATGTCATTCCGCAGTTCCGACCGCAGGGCGCCCATGTCGTCCCGCAGTTCCGACTGCATGGCGCGCATGTCGCCGCGCAGTTCGGCGAACCCCGCCTCGACGCGGGTCAGCAGGGCCGGCAGGTAGGTGTCCAGCGCCTCTTGCTTGGCTTCCACGCGGATCAGGCGATCCTGGATCGGATGGTCGGTCATGGGCGCAGGATAAAGCGTCGCGCGGTGCCGTGCAATTTATCGGGCCGTGTCACCGGCCGGTTCGGTGCCGGGCCCTTGAGGCCCCAGATGGTCCCGGGCCGCCAGCAGGTCCGCCCAGGCGTGGCGCTTCATGGCCGGCTGGCGCAGCAGATAGGCGGGGTGGAAGATCGGCAGCATTGGCACCGGGCCGATCCCGGCCACCTCCCGATGCTTGAGGACGCCCCGCAAACGGGTGATGCCCAGATTGGTGTCCAGCACCGCCTTGGCGGCCGTGCCGCCGGCCAGCAGCACCAGCCTCGGCCGGACCAGGGCCAGGTGCCGTTCGGTGAACGGCAGGCAGATCTGGATTTCCTGGGGGCTGGGGGTGCGGTTGCCCGGCGGCCGCCAGAACACGACGTTGGAGATGTAGGCGCTGGTCCGGTCCCGCCCGATCGCGGCCAGCATCCGGTCCAGCAGCTGGCCCGCCCGGCCCACGAAGGGTTTGCCCTGGCGGTCCTCGTCCGCCCCCGGGGCCTCGCCCAAGATCATCAGATCCGCGTCCGGGTTGCCGTCGGCGAACACGGTGTTCAAGGCCGTGTCCTTCAGCCGGCAGCCGTCGAAGGCGATCAGGCATTCCCGCAACTGCTCGACCGTTTGCGCGGCGGCGGCCAAACGCTCGGCACTGTCCACGTCCTGATCGATGTCCAGCGGCACCGCGCGCGCCACCGCCCGCATGCCGGCCGGGGCGGGGGGGCCGTCCGGCGCCCGTGCCGCCGTCTGGGCAGGGGCCTGCGCCGGCCCCGGCGGCTTGGTCCAGTCCTGGGGCAGGTCCGCCGTGCTGCAGTCGACGCCGATCGCCTCATAATAGCGGAGCATGGCCCGGATTTGGGCCAGGCTCGGGGGCTGGTCGGGCGCGTGGGGGGAGGGCGGCATCATGGTGGTTTCGCAAACGGGACACGTGGCCTAAATATGGGTCAATCCGAACAATGCCAACACGAGAAACGCCGGTGGGTGCACATGTCTGAACAGATCGAACGGGAGTCCATGGACTATGACGCGGTTATCGTCGGCGCGGGGCCCGCGGGCCTGGCGGCCGCGATCCGCCTGAAGCAGTTGGAGGCCCATGCCGGCCGCGAGATCTCGGGCTGCGTGTTGGAAAAAGGCTCGGAAGTGGGGGCCCACATCCTGTCCGGCGCCGTGCTGGAGCCGTCGGCACTCAACGCCCTGATCCCCGATTGGAAGGATAAGGGGGCGCCGCTCAACACCAAGGTCACCCGGGACGAATTCCACCTGTTCGACAAGCGCGGCTCCTGGAAGCTGCCCGGCTTCGCCCTGCCGTCGGAGTTGCACAACAACGGCAACTACATCATCAGCCTGGGCAATCTGTGCCGCTGGCTGGCCGAGCAGGCCGAGGAGCTGGGGGTTGAGATCTTCCCCGGCTTCGCGGCCGCCGAGGTGCTGATCGACGACCAGAACCGGGTCACCGGCGTGCGCACCGGCGACATGGGCGTGGGACGGGACGGCGCGCCCGGGCCCAACTACACCCCCGGCATGGACCTGAACGCCAAATACGTCCTGATCGGTGAGGGCGTTCGGGGATCCCTGGCCCAAAAGCTGATGGCCCATTACGACCTCAGGAAGGGGGTCGATCCGCAGACCTACGGGCTGGGCATCAAGGAGCTGTGGACAATCCCCGAGGGCCAGCACAAACAGGGCCTGGCGGTGCACGGCTTCGGCTGGCCCCTGGACAGCCAGACCTATGGCGGTGGCTTTCTGTACCACCTGGAGGATAACCAGGTGGCGGTCGGCTTCGTCACGGCCTTGGACTACAAGAACCCCTATCTGTCGCCATTCGAGGAATTCCAACGCTGGAAGACCCATCCGGTGATCAAGAAGCACCTGAAGGGTGGTGAGCGGATTTCCTACGGCGCCCGGGCGATCAATGAAGGCGGCTTCCAATCGGTGCCCAAGCTGACCTTCCCGGGTGGGGTGCTGATGGGCTGTTCGGCCGGGTTCCTGAACGTGCCCAAGATCAAGGGCAGCCACAACGCCATGCGCAGCGGCATGCTGGCCGCCGAGGCGGCCTTCGAGGCCCTGGGCGAGGGCCGCGCCCATGACGAGCTGGCCGGCTACACCAAGCGGTATCGGAAGTCCAAGATCCACCAAGAGCTGAAACGGGTGCGCAACGCCCGCCCAGCATTCCAATACGGGCTGTGGGTGGGCTTGCTGGTCTCCGGCATCGATCTGTGGCTGGGGGGCGTGCTGCCGACCCTGCGCCACAAGCACGGCGACCATGAAGTGCTGGTCGACAAATCCAAGGCCAAGCCGATCCAGTATCCCAAACCGGACGGCGTGATCAGCTTCGACCGGCTGTCATCGGTCTATCTGAGCAACACCAATCATGAGGAGGACCAGCCGGTCCACCTGACCCTGAAGGACGCCAGCATCCCGATCGGCCATAACCTGCCGAAGTATGACGAGCCGGCGCAGCGCTACTGCCCGGCCGGCGTCTATGAGGTGGTCCGGGATGACAATGGCGAAAACCCGCGCTTCGTGATCAACGCCCAGAACTGCGTGCACTGCAAAACCTGCGACATCAAGGACCCGCTGCAGAACATCGTCTGGAAGGTGCCCGAGGGTGGCGGCGGCCCCAACTACCCGAATATGTGAGCGGATGCCGTAAAGCCCCCCACGCACGCAGGCGCGGTGGGGGAGATCACCGGTGGGGTCAGGCCGCCTTGGCGGCTTTCGGTCCCTTGACGAAATGGACGTATTTCGGCTTGCCCTGGGCTGCCGTGTCCGCGGCGATGCGTTGGTCCAGCGGTGTCTTGCGGCTTTCCGCACGCATGGCGTCGAAGAACGCGTCCTGGGGGCTGACCCC
>CAYNRD010000285.1:0-3771 GCA_964399515.1 uncultured Mycobacteriaceae bacterium
ACCGACCGGCTCCGGGCGCTGTTGGACGACATGCTGGAGACCATGTACAAGGCCCCCGGCATCGGCCTGGCCGCGACCCAGATCGGGGTCTTGGAACGGCTGGTGGTGGTCGACTGCGCCGGCAAGGATGAGGGGCCCCAACCCCACAAGCTGGTCAATCCGGAGCTGGTCTGGACATCGGACGAGCGGGAGGAGGGCGAGGAAGGCTGCCTGTCCCTGCCCGATATCTATGGCATGGTCACCCGGCCGACCGCCTGCCGGGTCCGCTACCGGGACCAGGACGGCGCCGACCGGACGCTGGACGCGTCCGGCCTGCTGGCCGTGTGCCTGCAGCATGAGATCGACCACCTGAACGGCGTGTTGTTCATCGACCACCTGTCCAGCCTCAAGCGCAACATGATCCTGCGCAAGCTGCAAAAACTCAAGAAATCCAAGGCTGCGTGACGGGAACCGATCACGCCATGCGCCTGATCTTCATGGGCACGCCGGACTTCGCGGCCACGGCGCTTGGGGCGGTGATCGCGGCTGGGCATGACATCGCCTGCGTCTACACCCAACCGCCCCGGCCATCGGGCCGCGGGCACAAGACCCGGGAAAGCCCGGTGCACCGGCTGGCCGACCGGCATGGCATCGCGGTCCGCCATCCGGCCAGCCTGAAGGACCCGGCCGACCAAGCGGGCTTCGCCGCCCTGGAGGCCGATGTGGCGGTGGTCGCCGCCTATGGTCTGCTGCTGCCCCGGCCGATCCTGGACGCGCCGCGGCTGGGCTGCGTGAACATCCATGCCTCCCTGCTGCCGCGCTGGCGGGGGGCCGCCCCCATCCAGCGGGCGATCCTGGCCGGCGACACCCGCACGGGCGTGGGCATCATGCGCATGGAGACCGGATTGGACACGGGCCCGATCCTGATGCAGCGGGCGATCGACATCACCGCCGGGGAGACGGCGCAAACCCTGCATGACCGGCTGGCGGCCCTGGGCGCCGAGCTGATGGTCCAGGCCCTGGTCGGGCTGGCCCAGGGGACCATCACCGAAACGCCCCAAGCCCCGGACGGGGTGACCTACGCCGCCAAGATCACCAAACAGGACGGCCTGCTGACCTTCGCCGACGCCGCCTACGCCGCGCGCCAAGCCCGGGCCCTGGTGCCCTGGCCGGGCCTGTGGTTCCCCCATGGCGCCGAGGTGTTGCGGGTCACCGCCCTTGAGCACCTGGCGACGGTGGACCCGGAGGGAGCCGCCGCCGGTACGGTGCTGGATGACCGGCTGACCGTCGCCTGCGGGACGGGCGGAGCGGTCCGCCTGTTGGCCCTGCAACGGCCCGGCAAGCCGGCGCGGGACGCGGACGCCTTCTTGCGCGGCTATCCGATCCCGGCCGGCACGGTGCTGGCCCCCGCCCCATGACCCGGCGCTGGGCGCTGTGGATCGAATATGACGGCGGCCCGTTCCGGGGCTGGCAGCGCCAAACCAATGGCCCATCGGTGCAACAGGCGCTGGAAGAGGCGGTGTTCCGATTTTCGGGGGAGCGGGTCACCGCCCAAGGGGCCGGGCGCACCGATACCGGGGTCCATGCCCTGGGCCAGGTCGCCCATATCGATCTGGCCAAGCCGGTCGATGGCAACCGCATTCGGGAGGCGCTGAACTTCCACCTGCGGCCGGACCCGGTGGTGGTGGTGCGGGTCGAGGCGGCGCCGCACGGGTTCGATGCACGCCGGTCGGCGGTCGGTCGGGCCTATTTATACCGGATCCTGGTCCGCCGGGCGCCGCCGGCCCTGGACCGGGGCCGGGTGTGGCATGTGCCGTCCGGCCTGGATGCCGCGGCCATGCACGCGGCCGCCCAGGCGTTGGTCGGCCACCATGATTTCACCAGCTTCCGCGCCGCCGAATGCCAGGCGGCCAGCCCGCACAAGACCCTGGACCGGCTGGATGTCAGCCTGCGGGGGGACGAAATCCATGTCACCGCCCAGGCGCGATCGTTCCTGCATCACCAGGTGCGCGCTATGGTCGGCACGCTGGAGCGGGTCGGCCAGGGCAAATGGACCCGGCGGCAGGTCGCCGCCGCCCTGGCCGCCCGGGACCGCTCGGCGGCAGGGCCGACCGCCCCCGCCGCCGGGCTGTATCTGACCGGGATCCGGTATCCCGAGTTTTAGGGGCCCGGGGTTCAGTTGGTCACGGCCGTGGCGGTTTCCATGTAGGCGATGATGTCGGCCCGGTCTTCGGGCTTGCGCACACCGCGGGGGAACACCACCCCCATGCGGTTGCCGGGAATGAAGTCCTTCGGCGCGGCCAATTGCTGGTCGATGGTCTCGGCACTCCACACCACGCCGGAATTGACCAACGCCTCGGTGTACTCATACCCATCGGCGGAGCCCGCCTCACGCCCCCAGACGCCGTGCAGGCTGGGGCCGACCCGGTGGATACCCGGTTCCAGGACGTGGCAGCTGGCGCAGATCCGTTTGAACAGGCGATCGCCCCGTTCGGCGTTCTGGGCCAGGGCGGCTCCAACATCGGTGAACACCGCCAAAGTGGCGGCCATGGCAACAACGCGCAGCATGCGGACTCTCCTCAGACAGGTTTTTGGGCTCAAGGGCGACGGCCGGACGGACACCCCCTGCCCCCACCGCCGGGACGCCACCCGCGCGGGCGGCGGGCGCAATCCCGACCAGTGTTAGAACACAGGGAAATATCCGCAACTTGTTTACTGGTACTCTGGCAAGACCATGGCACCGTACGAACCGCGAAGCGGGCGCATGATCACAGGTGTACACGATTTCGTTGCCAAGGGGTTATCACGCATCCGCAGTCACGGTGGGTTTTTCTGGAATAACACTTGGCCCTAATTCAAAGCTTTGATTTTTTGAGATTTTTAAATTTTCATGCCTGAACAAAATTTTTCCCAGCTTTACCAATTGTTTAAGGCTTTCCGCCACCGTCCCTCCATACAGTTGCACTGATTGCGCGCCTCCGTTTCTCCCCCAGCCATGAAGGTTGCCATGTCCCCCACCACATCAACGTCCACGGTCGCCGACCGCTTGCGGTTCCTGCAAATCGAACAGGCCGACCGGGACATCCTGCGCCGGCACGCCACGCTGCTGGGCGATGCCCTGGAAAGCGTCATCGCCGATTTCTATACATTCCTGCAGGATCACGCCGATCTGAACGGCATGTTTGAAAATGCCGATTCCCGCAAACGGGCCGGCACGGCGCAGTTGCGCCATTGGGGCATGATCTAGAACGGTGACTTCGGCGCCGATTATCTGGCTTCGACCCGGAGGGTTGGCGAAACCCACTCCCGCATCGGGTTGAACACTCGGTGGTATCTTGGCGCTTACTCGTTCATTTTCACCCGGCTCTTGACCAGTGCCACCACCATGTCGACCAAGCGCTTCGGCGCCCAGGTGGCGGCCCGGGACTTGCCGGGCAAGTGACCTTGCCCCGTGCAGCCCCTCATCCGGCTTCTGTCGCTTGCCGATCCCCGGTGCCGTCCGCAAACCGAATGTACCGGCGGACCGATCCGTCTCGGGCAGCTCAGATACGCGGCCGGATGCTGTCGTGACCGGGCTCCGCCCTGTCGCACGGACAGGCGAGCGGGTCGTCCCGAGGGCCGGCGCCTGCGCTCAGACCGCCCCCGGCTGACCTGCACTTCGCCGTTCGCCCGATTGCGGCGAGAACCGAAGCGCATCGATCAGGATTCTTGAGACCGCCTGTCGATGATCCCAATCGACTGGAGGCCGGTCATGCTCTAGCCGATCATCTGGCAGAGCCGTCCGCATCAGAC
>CAYNRD010000286.1:0-3770 GCA_964399515.1 uncultured Mycobacteriaceae bacterium
GCGCTCCTCGAAGTGCAGGCCAACCAGGACATATGCCGTCATGCCGAACGCGAACAGGGCATGGCCCACGGTCATGTCGGGCGTCGCCCAGAACATCACCAAGGCACCCGCCTGCATGGGATGGCGGATGAACCGGTACAGGCCCGGGGTCTGGAAGGGCGGGTCGGGCGGCAGGGGGACGGCCCGGGCAAACGCGCGCAGCTGCGGCCAGCCGGCCAGATCGCCGCCATCGATCGACCACACGGCATGGACGACCAGCACCCCACCCAAGCCGAACACCGCCCAGGCCGCCCCCCGCACCATCGGATCCTCCAGGTGCCACAGCGGTGTCGGCATCGGCTGCCAGAACCAGATCAGCGCCAGCCAAACCACAACGGAGGCCAAATTGTAGACGGGCCGTTCCAGTGCGGTGGGGATGGCCCGGGTCAGCCGGGCCTTGGCGCCGTCCCGGGCCATCACGCTGTGCTGCAGGCCGAACAGGGTCATCAGGCCCAGATTGATCAAAAGCGCGGCGGCGCCGCCATCACCAGCGCCCGAGACCGTCACCGGTGCCCATGGGGCATTGGTCAGAAAGCCAAGCGTCAGCCAACCGGTGGCGGAATACCCCAGCGCCAGCAGCACGCCGACGGCCACCGTGATCGGCCAGCGCATGGCCGGGCTCACGCCAGGCCCTGTTTGGCGGCGGCGATCAAGGTGTTGTGCATCAAGCCCGCCACGGTCATCGGCCCAACGCCACCCGGCACCGGCGTGATCGCCGCCGCCACCTCACGCACCTTGGCGAAATCCACATCGCCGACCAGCCGGCCTGCGCCGCCATCGGCGTCATCGACCCGGTTGATGCCGACATCGATCACCACCGCGCCGGGGGTCACCCACGTGGCCGGCACGAAGCGGGGCCGGCCAACGGCGGCGATGATGATCTCCGCCCGGCGGCACACCGCCCCCAGATCGGCGGTCTTGGAATGGGCGACCGTCACCGTGCAATTGGCCGCCAGCAGCAGGCTGGACATGGGCTTGCCGACGATGTTGGACCGGCCGATGACCAGCGCCTCCTTCCCGGCCAGCTTGTCCCGGCCGAACCGCTGATCCAGCAGACGCAAACACCCCAACGGTGTGCAGGGGATCAGCAGCCGGCCCAAATCCCCGGGCCCCGCCGTCACCAGACGGCCGACATTGACCGGATGAAACCCGTCCACGTCCTTGTCCGGATCGATGGCGGTCAGCACCCGCGCCTCATCGACATGGGCCGGCAGGGGCAGTTGCACCAGGATGCCGTGGGTCTTGGGGTCGGTGTTCAGCGCCTGGATCTGGGCCAACAGGTCATCGGTGGTGATGGTGTCGGGCAGTTCGATCACCTGGCCATGGATGCCGACCTTCTCGGCCACCCGGGACTTGGTGTTCACATAGGCGCGGGAGGCCGGATTGTCGCCGACAATCACCACCCGCAGGCCCGGCATCCAGCCGGTGCGGTCCCGGATGTCGGCGGTGCGCTTGGCCACCTCCCCGTGCCAGTCCCTTGCCGCCGTCTTGCCGTCGATCACATCCGCCGCCATGCCTGCCGCCTCAAACCGGGTCGCGGGCCAGCGGCATGGTCATGCAATGGGCGCCGCCGCCGCCTCGGGTGAACACATCCAAATGGGGTGCCAGGACTTCAAGCCCCTCGGCCCGCAGCTTCACGTTCAGGTCCTGGCTGGCATGGGGCGACAGGACCCGGTCGTCCCCCAGGGCCAACAGGTTGCAGCCCAATGCCATCGCGTCCCGATAGGGCACGTCGATCAGGTGGATCTGCCGGCCCCGCAGCCAGCCGATCAAATCCGGGTCCAGCACATCCAGGCAGGCCACCGCCAGCCCATCCGCCACCATGCAGAACAGCAGGTCCAGATGCAGGAAGTGCGCGGCGAAGGGCTGCAGGCGCACCTCCCAGCCGTGATCCTCCAACCAGTCGGCGAATTGTTCGGCCCCCGCCTCGTCCGTGCGCTCGCCCGAATGGCCAATGAGGGCCAGCCCCGGCCGGATGATGTGGATATCGCCCCCCTCCAGCGTGCCCTGATCGGCGTAATGCCAGATGCCGCCATGCTCGGCGTAGAACTCGATCACGCTGGCATACTCGCCCCGGCGTTGGGGCCGGAACAGCTGGGTGATCACCGGCCCCCAGGGCGTGGTCTGCGAGCTGTCCCGGGTGTAGACCATGTAGGGCAGATGGGGTTTGGGATCCAGGAACCGGCAGGTGACCCCGGCCCGGCCCAGGGCGTCCAGGAATTCGTCATACTGGGCCAGCATGACCACCTCGTCGAAGCTCTGACCGTCGGCGAGGGTGCGGTGGGCGACGGCGTTGGTCGGCTGCCAACGGTAGTATTCCGGGCGGCACAACAGGACCTCCCGCAAGGGGCCGGTCTCTGAATCGACACAGAACATCGGGATCTCCGAAACAGGGGCGCGGACGCGCCCGACAGGCTTACCCCCCGCTCAGGCGCTGGTCCATGGCCAACATCGCCCGCAGCAGCACATTGGTGCCGGCGGCACAGTGCGCCGGCTTGGCATCTTCCAGCTCATTATGGCTGATGCCGTCCTTGCACGGCACGAACACCATGCCCGTGGGGCACACCCGGTTGACGTAACAGGCGTCATGCCCGGCGCCGGAAATCATGGTCCTGTGGCTGTAGCCCAGAGCCTGGGCCGCGTCCCGCACCGCGGCGACGCAACCGGCATCGAAACTGACCGCCGGGAAGTCCCATATCTTGATCCGTTCCACGGTGACGCCATGGGACGCGGCGATGGCCTGGAACTGCTGGTCCAGTTGCCCCTCCATGCGGTCCAGGACCGTGTCGGACGGGTTGCGCATGTCCAGCGTGAAGCGGACCTCGCCCGGGATGGTGTTGCGGGACGGCTCCCGGATGGTCAGCGCGCCGACCGTGGCCACCGCCGCCGGCGCGTGATCCAAGGCGGTTTGGCGCACGGCACCGATCAGCGAGGCGGCGGCCGCAAGCGCATCCTGGCGGGACGGCATCGGCGTGGTGCCGGCATGGCTGGCGCGGCCGGTCACCACCACATCGGACCAGCGGGTGCCCTGGCCATGGGCGACCACGCCGATGTCCAGATCCTCGTCCTCCAGGATCGGCCCCTGTTCGATGTGCAGTTCCAAAAAGCAGCCGAAGTCGATCGCCCCCGGTGCCGCCGCCCCGCGGTAGCCGATCTGGTCCAAGGCCTCGCCCATGGTGACGCCGTCCGCATCGGTCAGGCCGTAGGCGAATTCGGGCGTGAAGGCCCCCGCATACACGCCCGAAGCCAGCATGGCGGGCGCGAACCGGCTGCCCTCCTCATTGGTCCAATTGACCACCATGAACGGCGCCTCGGTCTCATAGCCGGCGTCGTGCAGGGTGCGCAGCACCTCCAGCCCCGCCAGCACGCCCAGGATGCCATCGAACTTGCCACCGGTGGGCTGGGTGTCCAGGTGGCTGCCGCAGGCGATCGGCTTCAGCTCCGGCCGCTTGCCGGGCCGGGTGGCATACATGGTCCCCAGGGCGTCGATGGTGACGGCGCAGCCCAGCTTTTCGCACTCGGCCTTGAACCAATCCCGCACCTGCCGGTCCAGATCGGTCAGGGTCAGGCGCTTGACCCCACCCAACGCGGTCTTGCCGATCTCGGCGGTTTCCATCAGCGTCGACCACAGCCGCTCGCCATCGATTTGCAGATTCTGGGACTGTTGGGTCATCGGGTTCGTCCAGGGTTCGCGCATGCGGGGGGAGCTTGGGCCGGCGGCGGGGGCGCCG
>CAYNRD010000287.1:0-3747 GCA_964399515.1 uncultured Mycobacteriaceae bacterium
AGGCGGTGCGGATCGGCGGCGTGGACGGCATCGCGCTCACCAAGCTGGATGTGCTGGACGGGTTCGAGACGTTGCGCATCGCGGTCGGCTATCGGCTGGGCGGGGAGGATCTGGACCACTTCCCCTCCGGCGAGGCGGCCCAGGCGGCGGTCGAGCCGGTCTACGAAGACCTGCCGGGCTGGCGGGAAAGCACCGAGGGCGCGCGCAGCGTCGCCGACCTGCCGGCCCAGGCGGTCAAGTACATCCGCCGCATCGAGGAGCTGATCGAAGCGCCGGTCACCTTGCTGTCGACCAGCCCGGAGCGGGACGACACCATCCTGATGCGGGACCCGTTCGCGGACTGAGCGCGGCCCCCCTTGGTCGCGGCGGGCGTGTTTGGCGTCGCCAAATCACCGCCGGGCTTGATAAGGTGCGGGGTGAGGGCGGCCTGTGACCCGGTTGCAGGCGTTCGGCATTTCACCGCTCCGGGGGATCGGTCATGGCGCCGTCGAAAGACGCGGTCACGCTGCTGAACAGGTACGAGATCTATCCGGCCAAGGAGCTGCCGCAGTACAGCACCAAGTCCGGCAAGGCCTATCACGCGATCGACGTTCGCGAACCCAGCTTCGAAATCTTCGCCTATGTCTGCCATACCGGGCTGCCGCCCCGGTTCGACATCGTCAACGCGCTGTTGCCCATCGACAGCCAGGCGGTTCTGCACATCCGCGATGGCAGCGTCGCCCATTGGCCGCCCGACAAGAAGGAACGGCCAATTGTCATCTACAACAAGCCCTTCGGCCAGAAGATGGCGCCAACCCTGAAGGAGGGCTTCCCCCCCGTGCCGGAGGATTTCGCCATTCGGGGGGTGATCAATCCGTTGATCCTGGCCGTGAAGGAGTTCGCCCAGCGGCGGGTGTTCCACGGTGCCATCAACCCAAGCAACATCTTCATCGGCAAGGGCGGGGAGGGCATGCAGCTGGGCGAATGCATCACCGGCCCGCCCGGCTACATGCAGCATGCCACCTTCGAGACCATCGAGCGGGCCATGTGCCACCCGGTGGGCCGGGGCAACGGCACCGCCCTGGATGACCTGTACGCGTTGGGGGTGACGATCCTGTACGTGATGCTGGGCCACTTGCCCGGCGACCCGCTGAGCGAGCGGGACATCCTGGAGCTGAAGATCGACAAGGGCAGCTATGCCGCCCTGATCGGCGACAAGCGCCTGCCGCCCAGCGTGATGGAACTGGTGCGCGGGCTCTTGATGGATGACATCGACCAGCGCTGGGGGCTGGAAGACCTGGACCTGTGGATGAGCGGCCGGCGCCTGTCGCCCAAGCAGTCCCAGCCGCCCCGGCGCGCCCAGCGGCCGATCGAGTTCTGCGGCGTGTATTACTGGAACACCCGGTCCCTGGGCCACGCCATGTTCCGCAATTCCAAGGACGCCCAGTCCGTGGTGGAATCGGGTGAGCTGCTGAACTGGCTCAAGCGCTCCATGGACGATGAAAAGCGCTCGGAATCGGTCAAGAACGGCATGGGCTCGGCCCATTCCGGACGGGGTGGCACCACCGAGGAACGGCGCCTGGCCCGGGTGCTGGCGGCCCTGGACCCCAAGGCCCCCTACCGGTTCCGGGATTTGGCCTGCATGCCCGAAGGGTTGGGCCCCGCCATGGCCCACACCTATTTGCGCAAGGGGACGGCACCGGACGCGGCCTATATCCTGACCTCCCAGCTGCCGGTGTTCTGGCTGAACGTCCAGGACGATGCCCGGCCGGAAATCGTGCCGGTCATCAAGACCTATGACCAGATGCGCACCTATATCGAGCGGCCGGGCTTCGGTTACGGCGCCGAGCGGGTGCTGTATGAGCTGAACCCGTCGCTGACCTGCCTGTCGCCCATGCTGGAGCGCTTTTACACGGTGGACGGCCGTTCGGCCCTGCGCGCCCTGGAACTGGTGGCGAAGAAGAAGGACAACCGGCCGACCTCGCCCCTGGACCGGCACACCGCGGCGTTCCTGATGGCCCGCATCGGCAAGATCAACGAAAAATACATGCAGGAGTTGGACGGCGCGCCGGCCAAACCCGAATACGGCATGGCCATCCTGGAAATCATGCTGACCGCGCAGGTGGAAACCAAGCTGTCACCGCTGCCCCACCTGTGCCATTGGTGTGTGGACATGCTGGCGCCGTCCATCGCCAAGTTCCGCAGTTCGGACATGCGCCAGCGGCTGGACGTGGAGCTGCGCAAGCAGGCCGATACCGGCGTGTTCAAGAATCTGCTGACCATCATGCGGAATTCCGAACTGTATCGCCGGGACGAGAGCGGCTTCGTGCAAGCCCAGCGGGAGTTCAAGGCCTCGGTCAAGTCGATCCAGATCATGGAAAAGGAACTGGCCAGCAAGGCCAAGATCGCCAGCAACTTCGGCCGGCCGGTGGCGGCGATGGTCTCCAGCGTCGTGTCCTCGGCGGTGGTCGGGCTGATTTTGGTGTTCGGCCTGCTGTGATGGGCCGGTATCGACGGAGCAGGGCGCGAGACGGGATCGGGGCATGAAGAAGCCGCAGGCCGCCGCCAGGGGCGGCAAGATGAAGGTGAAGAAAAAGAAGAAGTCCAAGATCAATTGGATGTGGGTCGCGATCATCGTGCCGACCGCGATCATCCTGTTGCCGACCACGGTTTTGCTGGTGGTCGGCCTGCTGCCCGCCATCGTCGCCGCCTTCACCGAGCGGGACCCGGAACCCTACAAGGCGATCACCATCGGCGCGCCCAACCTGTGCGGCGTGCTGCCGTTCGCCCTGGACATGTGGACCGGCGTGCACTCCCTGAACGTGGCGATCGGCTTTATCTCCAACGGGCTGAACATCATCCAGATGTGGTGGCCGGCGGTGATCGGCTGGGGGGTTTACCTGATCATCCCGCCGGCGGTGGTCTCGGTGATGAGCCTGCGGAATGAGCTGGACATCAAGCACCTGCGCCAGCGCCAGCAGGAGCTGCTGGATGAATGGGGCCGGGCGGTGATGTTCGAGGACACCCAGGACGACGACGAGGACGGCGACGACGACGAGCCGTCCGAAACGGCCGTCGCCGACACCATCCTGATGGAAAAGGGCGCGCTGGAACGGACCTGAGCACGCGCCCGGTCCGCCGCGCCGCTTACGCTTCGCCCGGTACGCCGCTCCGCTTACGCTTCGCCCGGGGCCGCCCGCCGGTCCGCCTCGGCCTGAACGGCCGCCTGCAGTTTCTCGAACGCGCGCACCTCGATCTGGCGGACCCGTTCCCGGCTGATGCCGTAGATCTTGGACAGATCCTCCAGCGTCGTCGCCTCATCCTTCAGGCGCCGCTCGGTCAGGATGTGGCGTTCCCGGTCGTTCAGGGTCGTCATCGCCGTGCGCAGCATGTCCTGGCGCTGGGAGTATTCCTGTTGGTGGGCGATCTCATGTTCGTGGTCGGCGTCCTCATCGACCAGCCAGTCCTGCCATTCTCCGTCGCCATCGACCCGCAGCGGCGCGTTCAGCGAATGGTCGGGGCTGGACAGGCGCCGGTTCATGGACACCACGTCCTGCTCGGACACATCCAGGGTTTCGGCGATCTTGGTGACCGTTTCCGGCGGCAGGTCGCCGTCATCGATCGCCCGCATCTGTCCCTTCAGCTTACGCAGGTTGAAGAACAGCTTCTTCTGGGCCGCGGTGGTGCCCATTTTAACCAAGGACCAGCTGTGCAGGATGTATTCCTGGATCGCGGCGCGGATCCACCACATGGCATAGGTGGCCAGCC
>CAYNRD010000288.1:0-3730 GCA_964399515.1 uncultured Mycobacteriaceae bacterium
CGAGCTCGGCCGTCTGGCGCTCGACCGCGCCGGCCAGCGCGCCGCTCGCGGGCGTCGGCGCCTTGCCCGCTCGCCGCCCCTCGATGTGGCGCCGGGCCTGCTCCTCTTTGGTGAGCTTCTCCGTCGCGCCCTGGCCGGCGGTGACGCGCCCCTGGTGCGGGCGTGCCGGTCCCTGGACACGGACCTGCAGGCCCATGATCTGGCGGTGGAGACGCCGACCCATGATTTCCGCCACCAGGCCGCCATGGATGAGGCCGGCTGCGCCCATGCCATGGCCTATGGCATGATGGTGTGCGAACCCGGTTTGGGCGTGCTGGTCACGGCCGGGCTGGGCAGCGGCGGCGATGTGGCCGCGGCGGCCCTGATCGCGGCCCTGGACGGCGGCGGCGATGGCGTGGGCAGCTGGCTGCCCGAAGGGGCCTGGGGGGACGACCGGCCGGCGCTGGTCGCGGCCGGGGACCGGGCGGTCGCCCGGGCGGCACGGACCGGTGCGGACCCGCTGATGCTGGTGGCCGAACTGGGCGGGTTTGAAATCGCAGCCATCGCCGGCACGGTCCTGGCGGCCCAGCTGGCCCGGATTCCCGTGGTGCTGGCCGACGGCCCTTCGCTGGCCGCCGCCAGCGCCCTGGCCGCCCTGGCACCGGCGGCGATCCGGCACTGCCACGCCGTGCCCGTCGGCGGCTGGCGGGGGGCCGTCGCCCGCCTGGGCATCGGCGTGATACCGATCGACCCGGGCATCGAGCCGGCCCTTGCGCCGGCGGCGGCGGTCGGTGTCTTGCGGGCGGCGGCGGATTTGCTCTCGCCGTGACCGCCCCCGGCCCCCTATGATCGGGTCCCGGGGCCGAAACCAGCCTTGGGGGGTCAACGCCATGTCGCCGATCGATCGCCGCTATGCCGTGCTGTTCCTGTGCGGCGCCAACACCAGCCGCGGCCTAATGGCCGAAAGCGTCCTGCGCGGTTTGGCCGATGATCAGTTCGCCGCCTACAGCGCCGGCGTCACCCCCGCCTATGCGGTGCACCCGCTGACCCTGGAGACCCTGGCCGATGCCGGCTACCCCACGGACGGCCTGCACTCGAAAAGCGTGGCCGCATTCGAGGGCCGGTTGGCCCCGCGCATCGATTTCATCATCACCCTGTGCGACGACCTGACCGGGGAGGACGGCCCTGTGGTGTCCGGCCAAGCGCCCACGGCCCATTGGCCGGTGCCCGAGCCCGCCGACCAGCCCGACGGCAGCCCGCAGCAGAGGCGGGCGTTCCAGTCCGTACTGGCGCTGGTGTCCACCCGGATGCGGGTGCTGGCCAAGACGCCCTTGGCGGGCATGGACCTGATCAGCCTGCGCCACCGGCTGGCGGAAATCGCCGCCGTGGACCAGGCGGGGGCTTAACCGATCACCGCCGGCGCGATGCCGAACACCTCGACCGTGGTCGCCCCGCCGGCCAGGCGTTCGGCATGCTGGGCCTCGGCGGCGGCGGTCCGGTCGGCCCGGTCGGCCAAACCCGGCAGATCGGCGGCCGGGATGACGCCGATGCCGTCGGCATCGACGATCACCCCGTCGCCGGGCGCGATGGTCACGGCACCGATCCGAACCGGCACGCCAACCCGGCCTCCCGTCGCACTCTCCGGCCCGCGCGGCATGGTGCCCCGGGCGCAGACCAGCAGGTCCTCGAACGCCGCCAGTTCCTCGACATCCCGGACCGGCCCGTCGATGATCACGCCAGCCAGGCCTTTGCGCCGGGCGAAGCCGCCCAGCAGGCCGCCGATCATGGCATGGGTCATGCGTCCGCCGGCGGCGACCACCAGCACGGTGCCGGCGGGCGCAAGGCTGAGCCCGTGATGGACGGCGCCATAATCGCCCGGCGGGCATTCGGCGGTCACCGCCTGGGCGAAGACCGGCCGTGGCGGGGCGCGCAGCGGTGCGATGGCCGGGTCCAGCAAGGCCGTGCCGCCGGACATGTCGGCCGCGATGGCGGTGGTTGCACGGGTCAACCGGTCGCGCTGGTCCGGCGCCAGTTCGGGGTAGGATAGGGGGGTGACCTGGGTCGGCATGGGACGGCCTTGGCAAGACGGGAGAAGACCCTGTGTCTAGCACGCGTGCGGCGACAGTCGAGATCCCCGGGACCCTGTCCGGCGCCCGGGACCCCGCCGGGGCGCCGGTCTATGGCACGGTACCGGTCAAGCCGGCGGCGACGGCCCTGGTCTCCCTGCGGACCCTGATCGTGGTCCGCTGGATCACCATCGCGGGGCAAGCCGGCGCGGTGCTGGTCGGCAGCCAGGTCTTGGATCTGGCCTTGCCGCTGGACCTGCTGGTGGCGGCGATCCTGGTGTCGGTGCTGGTCAACCTGGCCTCCATGGTCCAGCGCCGGTACCGCTCCCGCCTGGGGGACCGCGAGGCCCTGTCCTATCTGGCCTATGACCAGATCCAGCTGGCGTTCCTGTTGTATCTGTCCGGTGGGGTCGCGAACCCGTTCGCGGTGTTCGCCCTGGTGCCGCTGACCGTCGCGGCCAGCCTTCTGGACCGGCGGGCGACCCTGGGCATGGCGGCGCTGACCCTGGCGGTGCTGACCGTGCTGCGGTTCTTCCACTACCCGGTGATGGTCACGACCGATGCCGGGCCGGTGCCGTTCGGCACCATCGGGCTGGGCGTGGACGCGTTGGATTTCCTGCGCTGGCAGGTGACGCCCATCGACGGCATCTGGGTGGCGCTGTCGATGACCGCGGTGTTCATCGCCGGCTATGTCTGGGCGGTGACCAACGAGGCCAAGCGGCTGGAGCGGGCCTTCGTCGCCTCCCAGATGGCGTTGTCCCGGGCGCAGCGCGCCTCGGCCCTGGGCGCGCTGGCCGCCGCCGCCGCCCATGACCTGGGCACGCCCTTGGGCACCATCACCGTCATCGCCCGGGAGCTGGAGCTGGACCTGCCCGAGGACAGCCCCCACAAGGAGGATGTGCATCTGCTGCTGGCCGAGGCGGAACGGTGCCGGGACATCCTGGCGGCCCTGTCCCAACGGCCCGATTCCCGGTCCGGCGCCGATGAGCCGGCCAGCATGGCGGCGACGGCGGTGCTGGACCTGGCCGCCCGGCCCCATCACGTGCCGGGCAAGGCCATCCGGATCAGCCTGGACCCGACCGTGTCCGGCCCGGTGCCGCGCCTGCCGGTCAGCCCGGAGGTGATGCACGGGCTGGGCAATCTGCTGCAGAACGCCCTGCAATTCGCCCGGGCCGACGTCCATGTCCGGGTGTCCTGGTCCGGGCCCCCCGCCTCCGGCGTCCTGCGGATCGAGATCCTGGATGACGGGCCCGGCTTCCAGCCCCAGGTGCTGCGCCGCTTGGGTGAGCCGCCGGAGATGGCCTCGGCCAGCGCGGGCGAGGCCGGATCACCCGGCCGGCCGGTGCCGGGCTTGGGCCTGGGCGTGTTCATCGCCAGCACCTTGCTGGGCCATACCGGCGCCGAGGTGTCGTTTGGCAATCGCCGCGGCGGGCCCTTGGGGGCCGCCCGGGGCGCCAAGGTGGTGGTCGAGTGGCGCCAGGGCCGGGCCGGCGCCCTGACCACCAGCCGCGACCTGTTCGAGGATATCCGCTAACCCTTTGGTCAGCATTTCCTATCCTGCCGTGCCCTGGATTTGCCGCGCGCCTGGCCTAAGTTCGGTTTCGGACCCGAACTGGACCCGCGAGGCAGTCCCATGATCACCCCCCACCTGGAGCCGGCCAAGCCGATCCCGCACCGTGGCGCCC
>CAYNRD010000289.1:0-3725 GCA_964399515.1 uncultured Mycobacteriaceae bacterium
GCCCAGGATTTCCTGGGCCGTGTCCCGAACGGGGCCGCGATAGCCCACCTGCACGGTCTTGCCCTCGGCCGCGCGGTATTCGGCCACGCCGCCCGCATGGCGGCGCATGGCGGTCTCCGAACTCATGCCGTAGAACTCGATCACCTTGTCCTTGTGCTTCAGACGCTCGGCGACCTCGGGATCTTCGACGCCCCGCTGGGCGATCAGCCGGCGCTCGGCCTCGGTCAGGTCGCGGTAGGTGACGGTGCCGCCCGATTCATCATGGCCGGCCAGCATGCCGCCCAGCATGACGAAATCCGCGCCGGCGCCGAACGCCTTGGCCAGATCCCCCGGCACCGTGCAGCCGCCATCGGCGCAGACCATGCCCTTCAGCCCATGGGCGGCGTCCGCGCATTCAATCACCGCCGACAGTTGCGGATAGCCGACCCCGGTCATCTTGCGGGTGGTGCAGACCGAGCCCGGGCCGATGCCGACCTTGACGATGTCCGCCCCGTTCAGGACCAACTCCTCGACCATCTCGCCCGTGACCACGTTGCCGGCCATAAGGATCGCCTCGGGCTCGCGCTCCCGGAACCGGGCGACGAAGTCGGCGAACTGCTCCGAATAGCCGTTGGCGACGTCGATGCAGTAGGCGATCGGGGACCGATCCCGGCCCAGCCGCTGCTGGACCACTTGCAGCTTGGCCAAGTCGGCCTCGGCGATGCCCAAGGAATAGAACGCCAGATGCCGGCGCGGCTCCTCCAAGCGCTCGAAGAACCCGGCCAGCCGGTCGACCGGGTAATGCTTGTGGATGGCGGTCGCCAGGTTGAGCTCCGCCAGGGCCCGGAACATCTCAAGCGTGCCGATGGTGTCCATGTTGGCGGCGATGATCGGCACTCCCCGCCAGCCGGGCCGCGCGTGCCGAAAGCCATAGTCCCGGTCCAGGTCCACTTCCTGGCGGCTCTTCAAGGTCGACCGCTTGGGGCGGATCAGCACGTCCCCGTAATCCAGCTTCAAATCGGTTTCGATGCGCATCGGTCCCGGCCTCCCTCAGCCGCCGTCCGGCCCGGCGGCGATCAACTCCACCTCAACCTTGAACTCCGGTCGGGCGAAGCCTTGCACGATCATCAGGGTCGAGGCCGGCGGCGGCGTGGACACATGCCGGTCCCTTACGGCCATGTACCCCTCCAGATAGGCCCGGTCCGTGACATAGGCGTTCAGCCGCACGACCGCGGCGAAATCCAGCCCCGCTTCGGCCAGCAGCACGGCCAGATTGTCGAACACCTGGGCGGTCTGCGCCTCGATCCCGGCCGGGATGGTGCCGTCGGGCGCGATGCCCAACTGGCCGGACAGGACCACAAGGCGCTGGCCGGGGGGCACGACCGTGCCGTGGCTGTAGGTGGCGGGCGGCGGGCGCAGCCGCTCGGGCGGTGGGGAAAGCCGGGTCAAGGGCATGGCCTTCGGCCTCTGTTGCGGGAACCCTTCGAATCGTTAGCAGCTTCCGGCCCCGGCGGCTATATCCAGCACCATCCGCCACCCGTGCCGAGCGCTCGCCCCATGCCGACCCTGGATTGGCAGTCCCTGACCACCCTGGACTTCGCCGGGCTTGACGCCGACCGCACGGTCGCGGTGCTGCCCGTGGCCGCCATCGAACAGCACGGGCCGCACCTGCCGGTCGGCACCGACGCCATGATCAATACCGGGATCCTGGACCGGGCGCTCGCCCGCCTGGCCGGGGACGTGACGGTGCTGCGCCTGCCGGCCATGGCGGTGGGCAAGTCCAACGAGCATATCGCCTTCCCCGGCACCCTGACCCTGTCCGCGGAGACGATCATCCGGCTGTGGACGGAGATCGGCGAAGGCGTGCACCGGGCCGGCCTGCGCAAGCTGCTGCTGTTCAACAGCCACGGTGGCCAGCCCCAGATCATGGACATCGTCGGCCGTGATTTGCGGGTGCGGCTGGGCATGATGGTGACCAGCTATTCCTGGATGGCGGGCGGACTGCCGCCCGGGCTGTTCCCGGACGCCGAGGTGCGCTTTGGCATCCATGCCGGCGCCATCGAGACCAGCCTGATCCAGCATCTGCATCCCGCCGCGGTGCGCGGGGAGCGCATCGCCGACTTCCCCACCGCCATGGCCGGCCACGCCGGGCGCTTCCGGTTCTTGAACCTAACCGGCCCGGCGCCGGTCGCTTGGCAGGCCCAGGACGTGCACCCAAGCGGTGCGGCCGGCGATGCCCGGCTGGCCAGCGCCGACAAGGGCCGCCAGGTCGCCGAGTGCGCCGCCGACCGCCTGGCGGGCCTGATCGGCGAGATCGCGGCGTTTGATCTGGCCGGCTTGAAACCCGGCCCCTTGGACCGCCGGCCGTGACGGCTATTCGGCCGCCTCGGGCACGGGCGCGATCTGGCGGGCCAGGCCCAGCACCGACTTGGACGCCACCACCTTCTTGTCGGTGAAATAGGCCTCGTGGTTGCGGACGATCTCCGACGGCACATAGGCGTAGTTGACCATCATACCGGCCGATTGGCGCAGGCCTTTGGCCGAGACATCGCCCAGCCAGTTGATTTGCTGCAGTTTGGCGCCGTTGCCCAGGTGGAAGCGCGCGACCGGGTCCAGGGGCCGGCCGCGGGTCTTGGCCTCGACCAGGTAATGGGCGCACAGCCGCCGCAGCGGATCCTTGACCGCATTGGCCAGGGCGGGGTCCTGGTGCCACAGCGGCGTGTTCACCCGCTCGATCGCCTGCGCCGCCTCGGCGCCGATTAGGGCCGGCATATCCTCCGACCGGGCCGACAGCCAGTCCATGAAGCCCGGGATCGGGGACAGGGTGACGAAGTGCTTCAGCCGCGGCAACTCCGTCTGCAGATCGACGACCACCTGCTTGATCAGGAAATTGCCGAAGGAGATGCCGCGCAGCCCCTCCTGGCAGTTGGAGATGGAAAAGAACACCGCCGTGTCCGCCTGGGTGGGGTCGGTCTCCGGCGCGTCGTCGCCGATCAGGGGCTGGATGCTCTCAGCGATGCCCCGGCTCAACGCCACCTGCACGAAGATCAGCGGCTCATCGCCTAGGGCGGGATGGAAAAAGCCATAGCATCGCCGGTCCGGCGCCAGACGCCGGCGCAGATCGCCCCAGCCGGTGATCTGGTGCACGGCCTCATAACGGATCAGCATTTCCAGGATCGCCGCCGGCGTGTTCCAGGAAATCCGTTCCAGGTTCAGAAAGCCCCGGTTGAACCAGCTTTCGAACTGTTGTTTCAGATCCCGATCGACCGGCGTCAGGTTGGGGTGTTCGGAAAGCGCGTGCAGCAAATCCTCACGCAGGGAGACCAGGGCGGCGGTGGCGCCCGGCGCCATGTTGATGCGGTGGAACAAGTCCCGGCGCGGCGGGGTCACCGCCTGGGCCAGG
Organism: uncultured Mycobacteriaceae bacterium; assembly: GCA_964399515.1. Taxonomy (GTDB): domain Bacteria; phylum Pseudomonadota; class Alphaproteobacteria; order DSM-16000; family Inquilinaceae; genus CAYNRD01. The sequence continues at coordinate 3,383 of CAYNRD010000289.1, forward strand.
GCCAGCAGCGCCTGGTCATCGGCGGTGGCGCGATAGGCCTCGGCCGCGTCCAGGATCGCGTCCGGCTTCGGGCCGAACAGCTCCAAGAGATCGAAGAAGAACGCCAGGCGCTGGGCGCGATCCAGCTTGGGGTAGGTCTCGATGATCTGGCGCGCGATGGCGATGCCGGTCGCCTCCCCCTTCTGGGACAGCAGCACCTCGCACAGGCCGGCCAAGCTGGAATGCTCCAGCCGCCGGCCGCCGGCCTGAAGCGTGATCAGATCCCAGCCCAGATCGGCGACCGCCCCGAACCATTGCTGAAACGCCATGTGATGGGCGCGGTGGGCCCGGGCCGGCAGGCCGC
>CAYNRD010000290.1:0-3707 GCA_964399515.1 uncultured Mycobacteriaceae bacterium
CCCCCCACTCACCGGTCTCGCCCTCATCCATGACCGTGGTCTCGACGAAGCCGCTGCGCCCGCCGCCCAGCCCGCAGGCATAGGACAGGCCGATGTCGAAGGCCGCGCCGGAGGCGTTCTGGTGCACGGCGATCAGGCACGGCACGCCGCCGCCCTTCTCGTACTCGCCGCGCACGGTGTGGCCGGGGCCCTTGGGTGCGACCATCAGCACGTCCAGGTCCGGGCGCGGCTCGATCAGGCTGAAATGCACGTTCAGGCCGTGGGCGAACATCAGGGCCACGTTCTCCCGCAGGTTCGGGGCCAGGTCCTGGGCGTAGATGTCCGCCTGCAGCTCGTCCGGGGTGCACATCATCACGACATCGGCCCATTTGGCGCCTTCGGCCGGGGTCATGCAGGTAAAGCCCTTGGCCTCGGCCTTGGGGCGGCTGCCAGACCCCTCCCGCAGGGCCACGCGCACCTCGGCGACGCCAGAGTCCTTCAAGTTGGCGGCATGGGCATGGCCTTGGGAGCCATAGCCGACGATCAGCACCTTCTTGGACTTGATCAGAGCAACATCGGCGTCACGGTCGTAATACACACGCATGGTCTAAGGGTCCTTCGGAATCAGGGAGCGGGTCCGGCGCAGTCACACCAAGCCGGCACGGCGGGGGCCGCAGGATGCCCCATCGGATCAGCAGGTTCGTTTAATGGGATCTGGGATTTTCGCAACCGGCGGGCGGCACTTTTTGCGGCCGGCGGTCCGTGACCCGGGGGTCAGTCCATCACGGTGGTCAGGGCGGTGCGGCCCAGCGCGCCGACCTCGGTGCCGGTGAACACCGCACCGCGCAGGTTGGATCCGGTAAAGCGGGTGCCGCGCAGATCGGCCCCGGTCAGGTCCGCCCGGGTCAGATTGGCCCCGGTCACCGAGGCGGCGGCCAGCACCGCCCCCCGGAGGGAGGCCCCAACCAGCATGGCACCGTCCAGCTTGGCGATCGACAGATCGGCGCCGTCCAACACGGCACCCGACAGGTCGCAATCGGTCAGATCGGCCTGGGTCCCGGACTTGCCGGTGGAATCGAGCCATTCCCGGTGATCGGCCAGCATCCGGGCCAGCGCTTGCTTGTCCAACCTGCGCGCGCCCCGCACCAGCCAGCCGAACCCGCCCACGGTGGGTCCGCCGGCATCGGCCAGTACGGCCCCTTTCAGATCGACATCGTCGATCCGGGTGCCGGCCAGGCCCACATCGCGGATCTCCGTATTGACCAGTCTGGCGCCGCGCAGATCCGCGCCGGAAAAATCGGTCCGGTCCAGCAAGGCATTGGTCATGTCCGCGCCGGTGACCTTGGCACCGACAAACATGCTGCCGCGCATCACGGCCCCGCGAAAGCTGCACGCCCGGCCCCCATCCGCGGTCCCAGCGGGGTCGGCCGCCGCCCCGGCGCGCAGATCGGCCCGGCTGAAATCGGCGCCGGACAAGTCCGCCTCATCAAAGTTGGACCCGCACATGGTGGCGCCCACGAACCGGCTGCCGGTGAGCTTGGCGTTGGCGAACCGGCAGGCGACGAAGACCGCCTCGGTGAAGTCCCGGCCGGACAGGTCCAGATCGGTCAAGTCGCAATCCCGCACGATGGTCCGGCCACCGGACGCCGGGCGCGCCAGCACCGCCGCATGCACTGCCGCCAGCCGATCGGCGGCGGTTTGCCCGAATTTGTACCCGGTGAGGCCGGTCCCCCGACCCGGTTTCGAGGGCTCGGTCTTGCGGTGTGGGGGTTGGGGCAGCGGGGGTTTCGTCTGCGCCTGCACGGTTTGCCTCCCATCGGGCCAGCGGGATCGCCGTTTCACGGCACGGTGCGACACCACGTCGCCACATTAGACGGAAACACGGTCCGCCAAAAGAAAACATCGAATTCTCGTAAAATTTACGAGAGGCTATGCATGACGCCGGGGGCGGTGTCCGCGGCCCCGATGCCGCCCGTCCGCACGGCGATGCCGATCATTCCATGACCGTGATCATTGCGGTATGGCCGAGCGCGCCCATTTCGGTGTCGTCTAACACCGCCCCGCGCAGGTTGGATCCGGCGAAGCTGGTGCCGCGCAGATCGGCCCCGGTCAGATCAGCCCGGGCCAGATTGGCATGCGTGACCGACGCGGCGGCCAGCACTGCCCCCCTCAGCGACGTACCGACCAGAATGGCGCCGTCCAGCTTGGCGATGGACAGATCGGCGTGGTCCAGATCCTGGCCGGACAGGTCGGTATCGGTGAAGTCGGCCTGGTGGCCAGCCTTGCCCATGCTTTCCAGCCAAGCGTGGTGGTCGTCCAGCATCCGGTGCAGGTCGTCCCGGCCCAGCTTGCGGGTGCGTTTTTGCAAGGGTTCGAAGCCGCTGGCCGCCAGGGAGTCATCGCCTTCGACGATGGCCCCCTTGGTGTTGATGTTCTCAATCCGGGTGCCCGCGATCAGCACGTCGCGGATCTCCGCGTTGGCCAGGTTGGCGCCGCGCAGATCGGCGCCGGAGAAATCGGTCCCCTCCAACAGGGCGTTGGACATGTCCGCACCGAAGATCTTGGCGCCGACGAACTTGCTGCCGCGCATCACGGCACCGCGGAACGTGCAGTAATGGTCACCGGTCTGGATGCCCAGATCCTCGGCCGTGACCACGGCACCGACGCGCAAATCGGCCCGGTCCAGGCAGGTGTCGCTCATATTGGCGTTTTGGAACTTGGTGCCGCGCAGGTCGGCGCGGCTGAAATCGGCGCCGGACAGGTCGGCCTCGTCAAAGCTGGACCCGCACATCAAGGCCCCGACCAGCTTGGTGTGGCGCAGATCGGCCCCGTTGAAGGTGCAAGAAATGAACACCGAATCGGTCAAATCGGCGTGGGACAGGTCCAGGTCGGAGAAGTCGCAATCGCGCACGATGGCCCGACGGCCCCGGGCGGGGATCTTCAAGAAGGCTTGATGCAGGTTCACCAACCGCTGCACCGCCCCTTGACTGAACCGGTAGCCGCTCAGCTCCCCAGACCCGGGGCGTTTTGGTTTTCCCTGCCCCGCTGGCCTTGGCCGGGGCGCCGATTTGGACTTGATCTGACCCGACAGCATTTTGCCCTCCGGGGCGCGCAGTTCTCCCGACGCGGCCAATGGTTTCTCGCGAAAACTTTAGAACTGCTCTAATACCTACCGAAGTATGGGCTTCGTAACCAAAACATCAAAATCAAAAGTTAAATTGCACTGTTTTCGAACGGTCAGAGACCGTGATTTGGCTGCTAAGCACTTGACTTAACACACATTCACATTTGTGTGAGCATCAGCTATCCGATATGGGATGGGCCGCGCGCTATCGCGGCAACACCCGTCCGAGACAACTCGCTCAATCCAAGCGGCTTCATCAAATCAATGAATGCATCAACTTTGCCGGGATTACCCGTCACCTCGAATACGAAACTCTCGTGAGTGCTGTCTACCACCCGGGCGCGAAATATATCGGCGATTCGAAGACTTTCGATCCGTTTGTCGCCGATGCCGGAAACCTTGATCAAGGCCAGCTCTCGGCTGACATGGGGGCCGTCCAAGGTCAAGTCGGACACAGTGTGTACGGGCACCAACCGTCCCAGCTGGGCCTTGATCTGTTCGATCACCATGGGCGTGCCCGAGGTAACCAGGGTGATCCGGGACAGGGACCGGGCGTGCTCGACCTCCGCGACCGTCAGGCTTTCGATGTTGTAGCCACGGCCGG
>CAYNRD010000291.1:0-3696 GCA_964399515.1 uncultured Mycobacteriaceae bacterium
AGGACCAGGCCTGGACCCTGGCGCTGACCTATCACGCCGCCTGCTCGCTCCAGCACGGCCAGAAGGTCACGGCGGCGCCCAAGGCGCTGTTGAAGGCGGCCGGCTTCCGCCGGCTCAAGGAGCCGCGGGACAGCCACCTGTGCTGCGGCTCGGCGGGCACCTACAACATGCTGCAGCCGGATATCTCCCAACAGCTAAAGGCCAGGAAGCTGGCCGCGATCGGGGAGACGGGGCCGGATCTGGTCGCCGCCGGCAATATCGGCTGCATGACCCAACTGCGGGAGAAGAACGGGGTGCCGGTGGTGCACACGGTTGAATTGCTGGATTGGGTCACCGGCGGTCCGGCACCCGCGGGGCTGGACCGGGTGCTGGCCGCGCCGGCCGACCGCGCGGCCTGACCTGTTATCCACGGACCGGGGGATCACACCCCCTTTGCGGGGGGGCCGGGATTGGGTTAGCGTTTCCCCATGACGATCTCGAAGCTCCTGCTTGGCGTGGCCCTGGGGGCCGTGCTGCTGGTCTGGCCTCCCGCCGGCGCCCAGGCCTTCGACCCGGCGGCCGGCCCTGCCGCGGGCCCGGAGGTTGCCGCCGCACTGGCCGAACGGCTGGAACGGCGCGCCAGCGCGCTCGACCAGTTGTTCGCCACCCTCAGCCGGACCAAGGACGCGGACGCCGCCGCGCGCGCCGACCGGGCGATCTGGCAGATCTGGACCACCTATCCAGGGCCCGACGCGGTGGCGGAACTGGCCTTCAACCGGGGCATGCGCGCGTTCACCCGCCGCCGCATGCCCCAGGCCGAGGAGTGGTTCGACCAGGCGATCTCCAGCGATCCCGGCTTTGCCGAGGCGTGGAACAAGCGGGCGACCGTCCGGTTCGCCCAGGGCGATTATGAAGGGGCGGTCGCCGACATCGCCCAGGTCTTGGCCTTGGAGCCCCGCCATTACGGTGCGCTGTCCGGCCTGGGGATGACCCTGATGCGCCTGGACCAAAAGCCTGAGGCCCTGGACGCGTTCGAAGCCGCCCAGGCCCTGAACCCCTATATCCGCGGCCTGGACGCCGTCATGCAAGCCTTGCGGGAGGAAACCCGCGGCGACGGGATTTAAGGTCCGTCGGCGGTCACCAGGATCGCGCGGAAATCGTTGACATTGGTGTGGGTGGGGCCGGTCACCACCAGGGCGTCCAGGGCCTTGAAGAAGCCATAGGCGTCATTGGCGTCCAGGGCTTGGCGGGCGGACAATCCCAGCTCTTGCGCCCGGTGCCAGGTCGGCGGGCCGAACATCCCGCCCGCGGCCGCGCAGGTGCCGTCGATGCCGTCGGTATCGCAGGCGAGCGCGTGCACACAGCCCAGCCCGTCCAACCCGGCGAACAACGCCAGCAGGAATTCCAGATTGCGGCCGCCGGTCCCCTGGCCGCGCACGGTCACCGTGGTCTCCCCACCCGACAGCAGCAGGCAGGGCGGGGCGAAGGGTTGGCCGCGCGCCGCCACCTGGCGGGCGATCGCCGCCATGGCCAAGCCGACATCGCGCGCTTCGCCCTCGATCCGGTCGGACAGGATATGGGCGGGAACCCCCTGAGCCCGGGCCGCTTCGGCCGCCGCCTCCAAGCTGGCCTGGGGCGTGGCGACCAGTCGGACCGGGTGGCCCTGGAAGCAGGCGGCATCACCGGACGGTGCGGGGTCGATCCCGTCCAGGACCGCGTCCAGGGTGGGATCCAGCAGGCCGTAACGGTGCAGGACCCGGCGCGCCTCGGCGGCCCCGGTCGGGCTGGGCACGGTGGGGCCCGAGGCGATCACCGCCGGCGCGTCCCCCGGCACGTCCGAGATGGCCAGGGTCAACTGGGTCGCGGGCGCCGCCAGGGCCGCCAGCCGCCCGCCCGCCACCGCCGACAGGTGCCGGCGCACGGCGTTCATCTCCCCAATGGCGGCACCGCTGGCCAGCAACGCCCGCGACAGCCGCTGAAGTGCCGCCAGGTCCAGCCCCGGCGGCGGGGCCGCCAGCAGCGCCGAGCCACCGCCCGAGATCAGGAACAGAACCAGGTCGTCCGGCCCGGCCCCGCGCGCCAGATCCATCAGCCGCCGGGTTCCGTCGAGCCCCGCCGTGTCCGGCACCGGATGCCCGGCCTCGATCACCTCCACCCCGCAGGCCAGACCATGGCCATAGCGGGTCAGGATCAGCCCATCCAGCGCCCGGTCGGGCCAGGCGGTGCCGACCGCCCGGGCCATGGCGCAGGACGCCTTGCCCGCACCCAGCACGAACACGCGGTCGAACCGGTCGGGGCACGGCAGATGGGCGGACAGGGTGAGATCGGGGCGCGCCGCCGCGACCGCGCGGTCGAAGGCGGCCCGCAACAGGGGGGCGGCATCGGTCATGGGCGCACAGCGTCTGGCGGGCGCCGATTCGTCAAGGCGTCCGGGGCGCCCCGGGCGGCGCGAACCGCACCCCCTGCACCGCGATCCGCCGCACGGTGCCGGTGTGGATCAGCCGGATCAGGGCCACCGGGTCCGTGATCAGGCCGGAAAACCCCTCCGCCTCGACCCGGTACAGGAACGCCGGCGCCAATCCCACCCGGTCGATGGGTCCAGGTCCGGGTCCTGATGGCCGGGCGCCCGCCGGGCCACGTCGCGGAAACGGGACCACGGCCCCCAACGGCGATGATGCGGTCATTCGAGCACTCCTTCCGTATCTAAGCATGCCATGACCGGGAAATATGCGCAATCAGTGCGCTTTTCAAGCCTAGGCGCCGTTTTGCTTGCATGCGTCCGCATCCGTGAACACAGTGGCGCTCTTTCACCGCGCGGAAATCCATGGCGAAGCAGAAGAAAATCAAGGACCGGCCCCTGGAGCCGTCCGCGCCCGAAGCCGGCGGCATGGATCCCGCCGGCTTCAAGCGTTGGCGCAAAAGCCTTGGCCTGTCCCAAAAGCAGGCGGCCGAATATTTGGGCCTGAAGCGCCGCACGGTTCAGTACTATGAAAAGGGTGAACGGGATGGTGAGGTGTTCGAGATCCCGAAAACCGTGCGCCTGGCCTGTTTCGCCCTGATCAACGGCGTGCAGGATTACGCCGGCCCCGCCGCAGAGTCCGATTTGGACGCCACGGACATCCCACCGGCCACGATGGGGCACGACACGGTCGTGCCCTTCGCCCCGCCCGCCGATTAAGTCGGCGGCGGCTTGGACTGGGCCGGCAGCGCCTTGGCCTGGCTGCCCCGCCGGGCGATCATGATCCCGACCAGGACGATGGCGCCGCCCAAGGCTTGGACCGGCCCCAGGGGTTCGGCCAGCAGCACCCAGGCGAACACGGCGGCGGCGGCCGGCTGCAGCAACAGGCTGACCGAGGAGAACCCGGCCGGCAGCCGCGCCAGGCCGGTGGCGATCAGGGATTGCCCGCCCGCGTGGCTCAGCACCCCCAGGCCGATCAGCGGCAGCCAACCCTGCCAGCTGGGCGGCAGGATCGGTGCGTCCTCGGCCAGCGCCATGGGCAGCAGGATCAGGGCCGTGACCACGGTGGAGCCCAGCATGACCGTGCTGGGCGGCAGCCGATCGACCAGCCGGGCCACGGACAGCAGATAGGCGCCGTAGAACATGGCGGTGATCACCGCCAGGCCGTCCCCGAACAGGGTGCCGGTGTCCACCATCACGCTGTCCGACATCAGGATCATCGCCCCCAGCAAGGCGGTCGCCAGGCCGATCAGATAGGT
>CAYNRD010000292.1:0-3661 GCA_964399515.1 uncultured Mycobacteriaceae bacterium
CCGCGCCACGTGCAGGGAGTCCTGATCGGGCCGGAGATCCCGGAACAGTGGGCTTCCGAACGTGGTCGGCAGGCCCTGGGCGTGCTCCAGGTCCTTGATCGCCACCGGCAGGCCGTGCAGCGGGCCGTCCGGGCCCTGGCTCGCCAGGCGCCGGTCGGCGGCCTCGGCCAGGGCCAGGGCCTCGCCCCTGGGCAGGACATGGATCAGGGCGTTGACCCTGGGGTTGGCGTCTTCGATCCGGTCATGGCACGCCGCCATCAGCTCCCTGGCCGACAGGCGCCCCGCCGCGATGTCCGCGGCCAGCCGTGTCGCCGGGCGCAGGGCCAGGGGCGGGGTCATTCGGCGGCGGTCAGCGCGGGCGCGTCCGGGGCCGGCAGCAGTTCCTCGGCGTGCAGGGGGCGGGGCGCCAGTTCGATCGGCTTGGCCTCGCCGATCGTCCGGTCGGCGGGGGCCGCGTCCTGCTCCCGGAACTTGCGCGCCTGGACCAGGACCCGGCTTTCCAAGGATGACATGGCCTTGTTGTAGTGGTCCACGCTTTGGCCCAGGGACTTGCCCATGCGGCCGAAATGCTCGCCCATGGTCGCCAGGCGGGTGTACAGGTCCCGGCCCAAATCGGCGATGTTCCGGGCATTGTCGGCCAGGCGCTCCTGCTGCCAGCCGTAATATGCGGCCTTTAGAAGCGCGATCAATGTGGTGGGAGAGGCCAGGATCACCTGGCCGTCCAGCCCGGCTTCCAACAGGCGGGGATCGGCTTCCAGTGCCGCGTAGAAGTAGTTCTCGCCCGGCAGGAACATGACCACGAATTCGGGGCTTTCCAGGTCCTTCCAATAGGCCTTGGACGCCAAGGAGCGCATATGCTCGCGCACATGCCGGGCGTACCGTTCCAGATGGAGGGCGCGGTCGCCGTCCGTGTCCGCGTCATGGGCGTCCTGATAGGCGATCAGGGGTGCCTTGGCATCGACGACGATCCGTTTTCCGCCCGGCAGCCGCACGATCAGGTCCGGGCGCAGGGCGACCGGACCGTCATCGGTGTCCCGAACGGCGGTGTCCTGGGTGCCGAAGTCACAATGGCCGGTCATGCCGGCCAGTTCCACCACCCGGTGCAGTTGGATTTCCCCCCAGCGGCCCCGGGCCGAAGGCTTGCGCAAGGCGCCGACCAGACGGCGCGTTTCCTGGTAGAGGGCGGCGTTGCCCTCCCGCAGGGTCAGCATCTCCTGCCGGATGCTGTGATAGGCGCCCTCGCGCGTCTTCTCCAGCTCCCGGTTCTGGGCCGTGACCTGCTCCAGGACCTTTTGGACCGGTGCCAACTGCTCCTTGGTCAGGGCCATAAAGCCCTGGGTGCTGTGCTGCAGGGCCTCGGCCGACAGGGCCTTGACCCGCTGGTCCAAGCTGGCCTGGAACCGCTCCTGGGCCTGGCTCAGGGCTGCGGTCTTCTCCTCGGCCAGGCGCCGTTCCGCGGCCAGCCGCTCTTCCAGACGGGCGCGTTCGTTTTCCAGCCGCCGCTTTTGGTCGGTTTCCGCGTTAAGGGCCGCCCGGGCCTGGGCCATGTCCCGCTGGGCGGTGTCGAGTCGCGCTTTCAGGAACAAACAGGCAATACACAGGCCGATGCTCAGCCCGGTGGCACCAATCAAGAACGGGTCCATGCGGTCATCCTCCCACCACGATCATAGATACGGTATCAGGTTTGGGTGGATATCATCAACATATTGACGTTCTATGTTCGTTTTCGAATCGGTTGAATGCTTTTGGTTGCCTCCTCAAAATGATTCGGTCGGGCCTTACAGATCCCGCCGGGCCCGCAGGGCGGCCAACAGGGTGCCGTCATCCAGGTAGTCCAACTCCCCGCCCATGGGCACGCCATGGGCCAGGCGGGTGACCTTGGTATCGACGCCGTCCAGGGCGTCGGCGATGTAGTGGGCGGTGGTCTGGCCATCGACGGTGGCGTTCAGCGCCAGGATCACTTCCGCGACCCGCTGGTCCCGGACCCGGGCGACCAGGGCGGGGATGCGCAGCTCCTCCGGCCCCAGCCCGTCCAGCGCGCTCAGCGTTCCGCCCAGGACGTGGTAGCGGCCCCGGAACGCGGTGGTCCGTTCCAGCGCCCACAAATCGCCCACCTGCTCGACCACGCAGATCTGGTCGCCCGTGCGGGGCGGATCGGCGCACAGCCCGCACGGGTCGGTGACGTCCAGGTTGCCGCACACCGAACAGGGGCCGATGCGTTCCGCCGCCTCGGCCAGGGCCGCGGCCAGGGGCGCCATCAACTGGTCCTTGCGGCCCAGCATGTGCAGGACCGCCCGCCGGGCGGAGCGCGGCCCCAGCCCGGGCAGCTTCGCCATCAGCCGGATCACGTCGTCCAGGCCCTCCGGCGTGGCCCGGGGCCGGGCGCCGGTCATTGATGGAATTCTTCTTCCAGGCTTGGACCGGGCATGCCCTTGGGCGGGCCGGTCCAATCGGGTGCCGCCATGTCCTCCTGGGCGATCTTGCGCGGCTTGTGCGGCCACTCGATCCTGAAGGCGGGGTCGTTCCAGCGGATGGTGCGGAAATGCTCCGGCCGGGCCCGGCAGGTCAGCTTGTATTCGACCGCGCAATCGTCGGTCAGCGTCATGTAGCCATAGGCGCATCCGGGCGGGATGTAGAGCTGCCGCCCGGCCTTCACGCTCATCTCCATGCCCAGCCACAGCCGGTAGGTCGGCGTGCGCTCGCGCAAATCCACCGCCACCTGGAACACCTTGCCCTGCAGCACCCGCACCAACCGCCCCTCCCCCGGCGTGCCGAGGGTGAAATACAGCCCCCGGATGGAGTGGTAATGGCGGGTGGCGATGACGTTGGCGTGGGGGAAATTGGTTGGAATGCCCCGGTTGCGGAACGCATCCTCGTCATAGGAGCGGGCCCAAAGCCCAAGCGCGTCACTGGCCGGCTCCAGGTCGATGATCGTGCAGCCCGGGATCAGGGTGGAATTGATCTTCATGACCGGTGACGGTGCCGCGAACCCATGCTCAGAACGGCAGCTTCATGCCCGGCGGCAGCTTCAGCCCGCCCATCATCTCCTGGGTCTTTTCCTGAATCGCCCGATCGGCGGTGTCCTTGGCGGTGTTAACCGCGGCCACGATCAGATCCTCCAGCACGCCGATATCCTCGGGATCGACCACCTCCGGCGCCAGCTTGACCTGCTTGATCCGGCCCTTGCCGTCGGCGGTCACCTCCACCATGCCGCCACCGGCGGCGCCGGTGAACTCCATGGTCTCCAGCGCCTCCTGCATCTCGGCCATCTTGGCCTGCATCTGCTGGGCCTGTTTCATCATGTTGCCGAGGTTCTTCATGGCACCGGGTCCTTGCACGGGGTGGGAAGGGCGCAAATCACGCCGGCCAATGTGGGGCGTTGGGCGGCGATGGGCAAGAAGACCTTATCCCGGGATCAACTATCCAGGAACGTCTCCCGGTCGTCCTCCTCGGCCAGGAAATCGGGGTCCGGCCCGCCGTCCTCGCCGTCGCCATCCTCGGGCGGGGCCGGGGCCGGCACCGGTTCGGTATCGAATTCCGGCAGGTGGATCATGGCGATCCGGGCATCGGGGAAGGTCTTCAGCGCCGCCTGGACCAGCGGGTGGGCGCGGGCCTGATCCTTGGCCGCCTCCAGGCTGGTGCGGCGCTGGCGGGCCAAGGG
>CAYNRD010000293.1:0-3661 GCA_964399515.1 uncultured Mycobacteriaceae bacterium
CACCTCCCAGCTCATGGCGAAGTCTTCGTCGGGCCGGACCGAGCCGTCCTTGGCCGGCAGGTCCCGGATATGGCCGTAGCTGGCCAGGACCTGATAGTCGCCGCCCAGATACTTGTTGATCGTCTTGGCCTTGGCCGGGCTTTCGACGATGACCAGATTGCTGGCGCTCACGGGGCACGCTCTTCGGCGGTGGAAGGGGGCCGGGGAAACCGCCCGAACCGGTCAGGCGACCAGACTGATCCGGTTGCCCGGGTGCCGCTCGGCGGTGCCGGACAACTCCATCTCCAGCAGCACCAGGGCGACGACCGAGGGCGAGAATTGGCAATCCGCCAGCAGATCGTCAACCGGTGTTGGTGTTGGGGTTAGGGCCGCGATCAGTTGGGACCGGGCGGCATCCAGCTCGGAATCATCCGTGTTTTCAAGCGGTTGGGGCGGCTCATAGGGGGCTGTTTCGGCCTGAACCTCATACCGATGGACGGATGAAACCGCCTCCAGAACGTCGCCCGCGTCCCGGATCAGGGTCGCCCCGTCCCGCAACAGGGCGTTGCAGCCCTGGGCACGGCCGTCACTGGGATGGCCGGGTACGGCCATCACCTCCCGCCCCTGTTCGCCGGCCAGCCGGGCGGTGATCAGGCTGCCCGAGCGCGGGGCGGCCTCGACCACCACCACGCCCAGGGTGAGGCCGGAGATGATCCGGTTCCGGCGCGGGAAGTGGCGGGCGGTCGGCCGGGTGCCCAGGCGCACCTCGCTGACCACCGCACCGCTGTCGGCGATGCGGCGCTGCAGATCGGCGTGCTCGCGCGGATACTGGATATCGACGCCGCCCGCCACACAGCCGACCGTGCCGGTGCCAAGCGCTCCCCGGTGCGCGGCCCCATCGATGCCGCGGGCCAGGCCCGAGACGACCATGTGCCCGGCCGCCCCCAACTCCGCCGCCAGCCGCTCGGCAAAGCGCACGCCATTGGCCGACGCGTTGCGGGAGCCGACGATCGCGATCGGCTGGCGGGCATGGCCCAGGGCGGCGGCATCGCCCAGCACGGACAGGACCGGCGGTGCCGCGTCGGTGGCGCGCAGCAAGTCTGGATAGCCATGCTCGCACGCGGCGAGCATCCGCCCGCCCAACAGTTCTAGTGCCGCCAACTCCCGCTCGGCCTCACCCTTGGGGCAGACCCGCAAGGGGTCGGCCCGGCCGGCGCGCCGGGCCAAATCCGGCAACGCCTCCAGTGCCGCTTGGGCGGAGCCATACCGCCGCACCAACTGACGATGCCCGACCGGCCCAACCCCATCGGTCCGGGCCAGCCTGAGCCACGCGATCAGATCGGTGTGGGAAAGGGGTGCCATGGTGATCGCGAGCATGCGCGGGCATGCGTGACCGGTAAAGCCCTGAAAACGGCCCGGCCGGCAAGGATCTGTTCCCCGGCCCCGCAAACCCCTTCAGTCCTTCCTGAAACTCCCTCACCCCCCTTTGGACAGCGGGATGTAATGCCGGCGTCGCGGTGCCGGGTCACTTCTTCTGGCCGATGCGGGGTTCGGTGCCCGCTAGCAGGCGGCGGATGTTGGCGTGGTGGCAGGCGATGACCAAGAGGGCGGCGAAGGCGGCGAATTCGGCGCGTTGCGGGTCCGCCCAGAAGGTGCCGGCAATGGGATTGTGGGACAGCCAGAAGGCGGCCACGGGCGCCGCGACCATGGCGCAGATCGCCGATAGGCTGGAGATGCGGAACAAGGCGGCGGCGAGCAGCCATGTGAGGCACGCGACACCGCCCACCGCGGGGGCGATCGCCAGGAAGGTGCCGAGGGTGGTGGCGACCCCCTTGCCGCCCTTGAAGCGCAGATAGACCGGGAAGATGTGGCCGATCAGGGCGCCGGCGCCGGCGAACACCTGCATGTCCGGGCCGAACTGGCCGGCGACCAGCACGGCGATGGCACCCTTGCCGGAATCGAGCAGCAACGTCGCCAGCGCCAAGGGTTTGTTCTTGGTCACTCGCAGGACATTGGTGGCGCCGATGTTGCCGGAGCCGGTCTTGCGCAAATCGCCATAGCCGAACAGGCGCGCCAGCACCAAGCCGAACGGGATGGCGCCGAACAGATAGGCCAACACCGCACCGGCATAGAACGGCCAGGTGAATTCCAGACCGCCGAGCAAATCCGGCATCAGAGTCTCCGGCGGCTGTAAGGCTTCTCAAACATGCACCGGCGCCCGGTCGTCCAGGCTGAACACCGTGCGGCCGTCGACCACTGTGCGGGTGACGCGGCCTTGGACCGGCAGCGCATCGAACGGCGTGTTCTTGGATTTGGAGCGCAACTCGGCGCCGGTGACCCGCCAGGGGCGGTCGGGGTCGAACAGTACCATGTCGGCGGGCGCGCCCTTGGCCAGGCGCCCCGCCTCCAAATCCAGCAGTTCCGCCGGCGTGTAGGTCAGCTTTTCCAACAGATCCGCCAGGTCCAAATGCCCCTCATGGACCAGGGACAGGGAGACGGCCAGCAAGGTCTCCAGCCCGACCACGCCGGGGGAGGCCTGGGCGAAGGGCACGCGCTTGCTTTCCGCGTCTTGGGGACGGTGGTCGCTGGCGATCGCGTCGATGGTGCCGTCGGCCAGGCCGTGGATGATCGCCTCGCGGTCATCCTGGGTCCGTAATGGTGGCGAGACACGGAAGAAGGTCCGGTAATCGGCGATGTCCTGTTCGGTCAGGGTGAAGTAATGGGGGGCGGTATCACAGGTCACCGGCAGGCCGCGCGCCTTGGCGGCGGCGATCACCTGGACCGCTTCGGCGGTGGAGACATGGGCCGCGTGATAGCGGGCGCCGGTCATCTCCACCAGGCGCAGATCGCGCTCGATCTGCATCACCTCGGCCTGGCGGGGGATGCCGGCCAGGCCCAGGCGGGTCGCGGTCTCGCCACCGTTCATGTGGCCGCTGCGGGCCAAATCCGGCTGTTCGGGGTGCTGGACCACCAGCAAGCCGAAGCCGGAGGCATAGGACAGCGCCCGGGACATCACCGCCGCATCGGCGACCGCGTGGTCGCCATCGGTGAACGCCACCGCCCCCGCTTCCGCCAACAGGCCCAGTTCGGCCAGATCCCGGCCCGCCGCCCCCCGGGTCAGGCAGGCATAGGAGAAGATCTTGGCCTGGCGCACTTCCCGCGCCCGGCGGGCGACGAATTCCAGCCCGGCGACGCTGTCGATCGGCGGGTCGGTGTTGGGCAGGCAGGCCAGGCTGGTCACCCCGCCGGCGGCGGCGGCCTTGGCCCCCGTCGCGATGGTCTCCTTATGCTCGAAGCCGGGCTCGCCCAGATCGACCCGCAAATCCACCAGCCCGGGGGCCAGGCACTGGCCGCGGCAATCGACCACGGCCGCGTCTTCCGGCACGCCGTAGCGGAACAACTGCGGGCCCAGATCGGTGATCCGTTCCCCCTCGACCAGCACGGCCCCCCGCTCATCCAGGCCGCTGGCCGGATCGATCAGCCGGGCGTTGACGAAGGCGGTGCGCCGGGGGCCGGCCAAATCCCCGCCCGGCCGGTCCAGATCATCGGTGATCATGCCGCCACCCCCAAGGCGTCCCGGGCGGCCATGGAGCCCGTGCGGCACAGCAGGTCCAGGACCGCCATGCGCACGGCGACGCCCAGCTCCACCTGTTCCAGGATCACGCTGCGGTTGATGTCGTCG